>NZ_JBGLYN010000007.1:0-111396 GCF_047304045.1 Variovorax sp. Varisp85 | reverse complement strand
GATTGGGTGTTTGGCGACTTCCAGTCTCTCAAACCCAATCCGGATGAACACCGGATACAACCTATTGGAGCTTCACAGCTAGGGCCTGGAGTCGATCCCCGACGCGCACTCTTCCAGCAGCGCGGCCGATTGAGTGACCTGTTCGGCGATCCGGGCACGCAGCAGCGGCCAGTCGAGACTGAAGGGCGCAAGCAGGAACCATTGCGTGGTCAGCGCCAGCGCGGTGCCAAGAATGAGGAACATCCACTGCACGAGTTCCATTGCCGCTCCAGTTCAGAGTGAGGGCGAGAGTCTGCGCATTCCACCGGCGCCGCGATATCACCAATTCGGGGGATGCCTTTCGCCAGAGGGCCGCCCCGCCGCGGTCACCTCGCAGGCAGGTACTGCCGCGGATCGACCGCGTTGCCGCGGTGGCGGATCTCGAAGTGGAGCCTCGCGCGCCCGCCGTCGGCGCCGCCGATCTCGGCGATCTTCTGGCCCCTTTGCACCTGCTGGCCCTGCTTCACCAGCATCGAGCGCACATTGGTATAGACCGACATGTAGGAGCCGCCGTGATCAACCATGAGCACGCTGCCGTAGCCGCGCAGCGTTTCGGTCACGGCCACCTTGCCCGCGCCGATGGACATCACCGGCTCGCCGAGGCTGCCGCCGATGTCGATGCCCTTGTTGCTGCTGCCGTTGAAGCCCGCGATCACCTGGCCCTGCGCGGGCCAGGTCCAGTCGCTTCGCCGCGATGCGGGTGGTGCGGCCGGTTCCGGCTCCGGCACCGCGACCCGGGGCGGCCTCGAACGCTCCGGGCGCTCGGCGCCTGCGCTCCTTGCGGCGGGCGGCTCCGACGATGCGCCGCCCGGCGGAACCACGCGCAGCACCTGCCCCGCCTCGAGCCGATCGGGGTCCTGCAGGTTGTTCCAGCGCGCAACTTCGCCCGGCGAACGCCCCGCCTTTGACGCAATGCGATAGAGCGTGTCGCCCGGCTGGACGACGTACTCGCCCGGTCCCGCCACCGGCGCCTTTGGTGAGGTGGAGCACGCTGCCACCATCAATGCCGCGGTCAGCGCAATGCCCGCGCGCCAGTTCCTTCCTGTCACAACCACTAGCGGATTCCTTCCTTGATGAGCTGAATCTCGCGCTCCCCGGTGCTCCGGGGACCGCGTTCGAAGAATCCTGGAAGGCTACCAGCAGCCGCGGGGCGTTCAACCCGCCTCCGATTCTTCTCCTGCCGTGCGCCTTGCGATGCACATCAACGACAGCGCGCTCGCAGGGGAAGCCGGATCGCGGCCGGACAGCACATTGCCCATGCGGTATTTCCATTGGGCCCGCCCGAGCTCTCCGGCGAGCGCCTCGGCGCCTATCCGGTGGTTGTGCGGATGCACGCGGACATCGAAGCCCAGCGGCTGCAGCGTGGATTCGAAGAACTCCTTCGTCACGCCGTCGCCGGGCCGGTGATGCACCTCGGTCTTCAGCCCCCACGACTGCTGGCTGCCGGTCTTGTGGAAACCGCGCCCTGTCATGCGGTAGACCCACAGCCGCGCGTCCCACAACAGCCTGGCCAGACCCTTGTAGTCCCATGCCGTCAGCTGGGGATCGTGATCGGTGATCAGGATGCCGTCAGGCTTCACCAGGCGGGCGCCTTCCCGCAGCACCGCTGTCATGTCGTCGCAGTGGTGCAGGGTGGCATTGATGGCCACGATGTCCGCCACGTGCGAGCGGAACGGCGTATGCGCCGCATCCGCCAGCACCGTGGTGTAGCCGAGGCCCGCAGCCAGCTTCAGCGAGCCCGGGGCCACGTCCACGCCGATGAGCAGCCGGGGCTTTCCGCCCAGCGTGGCGAAGACATTGCCAGGCCCGCAACCCAGGTCGATGACGACCTTGTCCGTCCATTCGCCCCCGGCGGCGAGCCAGCGGCTGCGAAAGTGGGCATCGCGGTGACAGAAGTCCAGATATTCCTGCGCCCAGGCCGCATTGCCGAAATATGTGGCATTGGCGGTCAATGCGTCTGAATTGTTCGGGAGAATTGATTTCCAATAGTGTTCGCAAGGCGTCAGGGCAACATCTGGCAATAGGATTTCGTAAAGCATTTTCGACCTTGGAAAGAATTGATTCGCGCGGAATCGGGTGCTTCTTTCAGTCTTTTCAAATCCAAGGTTTTGTACAGTTATTTTTTATCCGGTTACAGACGGGGTGAATTGATAACAGCCGCCGCCGGGAGGATGTTTCATTTTTCGACAGCAAAGGCGCCCCGTTTTTCGCATGACTACAGAGAGCGGACGCGAGACCAACGCGCTCACGCCAGGCCGCCCCATGCAACGCGCTTTGCCCCGGAATTTCGGCATTTCTCCCCAGGAGTACCCCGCTTCAGCCCCGCCTTTTGACCTTCGAAAGTGGCTCGCGCACAGGCTTGCGCCCCCTAAATCCCGCATCAGTTACCTCAAACTGGATGATTCGGGTAGTACGTTTTAGAAATAACCATATCTGTTTGTAACCTAACCATAAAGTACCCACATCGGCCGGTAGAAAGCTCCTAGTATGAAGTCACGAAAAGAACACAACAGATGCTCCCTCATTAATTGGGCAAATGGAAATTCCATTTGCCCAATTGCTTCCATTGCATTGCTTCCGGGATATTCAAATGGAAATTCGAAGTATTTCGCAGCCGCAGGAAAGCTCTCCGGGTCTCGCCCTGGAAGACCTGTTCGGGCCGCGATGCAAGCCGGCAGGACCGGCCGGAGGCTGCACCGGTTCGCTGGCGCTTGAGCCCGGCTTTGCCCGGCGCTGGAGCCAATGGCTCGCCGCCACCGGCCAGCTGCCGGATGCCCTCTTCGCGGGCGCATGGCTGCTGCTGCAGTCGCGCTGGCTCGGAAGCCTCTGGCCCGTGCTGCACGAGGCGGGCGTTGCCCCGGCGCGCTGCACGACCACCGTCGCGTTCGACGCCACCAAGGCCGCGGGTACCTGGCTGGCTGAACTGGACCTCGCCCGCCGCGCAGCGTCGCACTCACCGCAGCCCATTGCGCCACCGGATTCGCTCTGGCTGCGCGAAGAGGTCCACGCCGACGCCCCCGTGCGGCTGCGCTTCGACGCCGCTTCGGCATTGCTTCATATAGATGCAGCCGCGGGCTCGATGGACGCCGCCGCAATCGAACAGTTGCTCGCTGCCCTTGCCGACACCGCCCAGGACCTGCTGGAGCATCCCGATGCCGCCCTCGACGACATCCGCACGCTGCCGAGCACCGACCGCGCCGATCAGCTCGCAGCCTGGAACACCGCCCTCGCTCCGATGGACCCGGTCACCACGGTAACCGGCGTGTTCAGCCGCCAGGCCGCGGCCGCCCCCGATGCCATTGCCATCGCACAAGGCGATGCGCAAATGAGCTATGGCGAACTCGACCGGCGATCCGACGAACTCGCGCGGCGCCTCCAGTGCCTGGGCGTTCGCAGCGGCGACAGCGTAGGCCTGCTGCTCGACCGCTCGATGGGCGCCATCGTGGCCCAGCTCGGCATCCTCAAGGCTGGCGGCGCCTACGTGCCGGTGCCCACCGATTTCCCGCCCGATCGGATCGCCTACATGCTCGGCGAGGCGCGTGCGCAGCACGTGCTCACCATGCAGGCGCACCACCACCTGGTCCCCCCCCACCAGGGCGTTTTGCTGCTCGACGAGTACGAAGACAAGACAAATCGAAGTGCATGGAACCCGCCGGCGATCGATGCCGAATCGGTGGCCTACGTCATGTACACCTCGGGCTCGACGGGCACGCCCAAGGGCATCGAGATCTGCCACCGGTCGATCCTGCGGCTGGTGGTGGGCGTGGACTACGTCGCGCTCGCTCCGGGCCGCGCCATGCTGCACGCGGCGCCGCTGGGCTTCGACGCGGCCACGCTCGAAATATGGGGTCCGCTGCTCAACGGTGGCTGCTGCGTGGTCCACGAAGAGCGCGTGCCCACCGGTGCCGGCCTCGCGCGCACCATCGCGCGCCACGACGTGCACACGGCATGGCTCACCGCCGCGCTGTTCAACGCCGTGATCGACGACGACCCGGCCCATCTCTCGGGCCTGCGGCACCTGTTCACCGGCGGCGAAGCGCTGTCGGTGCCGCACGTGCGGCGCGCGCTGGCGGCCCTGCCCGGCCTCACGCTGAGCAACGGCTACGGCCCCACCGAGTGCACGACCTTCGCGGCCACGCACCGCATCGCGTCGCCGCTGCCGGAAGACCTGCGTTCGATTCCGCTCGGGCGTCCCATCAAGGACACCGTGCTGCGCGTGCTGAGCCCCTCGATGGCACTGCTGCCGACGGGCTTCGTGGGAGAACTGTGCATCGGCGGCCACGGCCTGGCCCGCGGCTACCTGCGGCAGCCCGCGCTCAATGCCGAACGCTTCGTGCCCGACCCCTTCGGCGGTGCGGACGAACGGCTCTACCGCACCGGCGACCTCGCGCGCTGGCTGCCCGACGGCACCGTCGAGTTCATCGGACGCCGCGACGGCCAGGTGAAGATCCACGGCCACCGCATCGAGACCGGCGAGGTCGAGGCCGCGATCCTCGCCCACCCGGACATCCAGTCCTGCGCCGTGGTCGCGCGGCCCGACGAGAGCGGCCAGCTACGCCTTGTGGCCTATCTCGTCGCGCGCTCACAGAAGGTTTCGTGGGACGCCCTGCGTGCGCACCTCGCGGCCCGCCTGCCCGCGGCGTTGATTCCCGCCGCCCAGGTATGGCTCGCGCAGTTGCCCGTCACGCCGAATGGCAAGCTCGACCGCAGGGCGCTGCCCGAGCCGGCCGGCGAACGCCCCGAACTCGCCCAGCCCTTCGAGGAAGCGCGCGACACCGTCGAACAGCAGGTGTGCGAGGCCTTCGCCCGCGCACTGCACATCTCGAAGGTCGGGCGCAACGACAACTTCTTCGACCTCGGCGGCGATTCGCTGCTGGTGCTGCAGGTGCTCGCCGACCTGCAGCGCGGCACCGGCCTGCCGTTGTCGACCAACCTTTTCTTCCGCAATCCCACGCCAAAAGCGATGGGTGCGCGGATGCAGCAGGCGGGTGATCTGCCCGCCTCGGCCGCTGTGGTCGTCTCGGAGGATCGACCGACCACAGCGGCCACCCTTGCAGCGCGGCCGGACGCCGGCATTCACGACGCCATCGCCCTGGTTGCCACCGCCGGACGCTTTCCCGGCGCGGCCGACGTCGAGCAGTTCTGGGACAACCTCGTTGCCGGGCGCGACACCATCAGCTTCTTCGACGACGCCACGCTCGACGCCGGCGTGAGCGAGGCCCTGCGCAGCGACCCGTCCTACGTTCGCGCACGCGGCGTGATCGACGGCATCGAGGACTTCGACGCTGCCTTCTTCGGCATCAGCCCGAAGGAAGCGCAGCTGATGGACCCGCAGCAGCGCGTGTTCCTCGAGATCTGCTGGGAATGCCTGGAGCGCGCCGGCTACGTGCCCGATGCCGCGCCGGGCCCGGTCGGCGTGTATGCCGGCATGTACAACGCGACCTACTTCCAGCGCCACGTGAGCACCCGGCCCGACCTCGTGGAGCCGGTCGGCGAATTCCAGGTGATGCTGGCCAACGAGAAGGACTACATCACCACGCGGGTGGCGAACCGGCTCAACCTCACCGGCCCGGCCGTCAGCGTGCATACCGCCTGCTCGACCTCGCTCGTGGCCGTAGCCCACGCCTTCCACGCGCTGCGCACGGGCCAGTGCTACATGGCGCTCGCCGGCGGCGCATCGGTCAACTGCCCGCCGCGCAGCGGCTATCTCTACAACGAGGGCTCGATGCTCTCGCCCGACGGCCACACGCGCAGCTTCGACGCACAGGCCCGTGGCACGGTCTTCAGCGACGGCGCGGCCGTGGTGCTGCTCAAGCGGCTGGCCGACGCGCAGGCCGATGGCGACACCATCTACGCCGTGCTGCGCAGCGCCTGCGTGAACAACGACGGCGGCTCCAAGGCCAGCTTCACGGCGCCCAGCGTCGACGGGCAGGCGGCGGTGATCCGCGCCGCGCTCGCGGCGGCCGACGTCGATGCACGCAGCATCTCTTACGTGGAGGCTCACGGCACCGCCACGCCGATGGGCGACCCGATCGAGGTCGAGGCGCTGGCCTGTGCCTATGCCGAGCACACCGACGCGCTCGGCTACTGCACGCTCGGCTCGCTCAAGAGCAACGTCGGCCACATGGTCACGGCGGCCGGCGCTGCCGGTCTCATCAAGACGGCACTGGCGCTGCACTACGAACAGATTCCGCCGACCGTGCATTTCAGCGCGCCGAACCCGGCGATCGACTTCGCGCGCACACCCTTCCACGTCACGGCGAGCCTGCAGCCGTGGCCGCGCGCCGACCAGCCGCGCCGCGCAGGCGTCAGTTCCTTCGGCGTCGGCGGCACCAACGCGCACGTGATCGTCGAAGAAGCGCCACCGCGGCAGGCCTCGCCGGCGGCGGCGGGCGACCACGTGCTGCCGCTGTCGGCGCGCTCCGAGGCCGCGCTCGACACAGCCACCGAGCAGCTCGCGGCGCACCTCGAGGCGCACCCCGAACTGCCGCTGGCAGACGTGGCCCACACCCTCGCGGTCGGCCGCAAGGCCCACACCTTCCGCCGCGCAGTGGTGGCCAGCGGAACGGCCGAAGCCATCGCGGCCCTGCGCAGCGCCGACTCGCCCAGCCGCGCCAGCGGCCGCACCGCCTCGCGTGCACCGCAGCTCGTGCTGATGTTCCCCGGGCAGGGCGCGCAGTACGCAGGCATGGGCAAGAACCTCCGCGCGAACGACCCGGTGTTCGCCGCCGCGTTCGACGACTGCATGGCCGCCTTCGACGGGGCGACCGATTTCGACCTGCGCGAGCGCATGTTCTCCGGCGACGCGCAGTCGCTGGTGCCCACGGCCGTCACGCAGCCCGCGATCTTCACGCTCGAATACGCGCTCGCGCGGCGGCTGCTGGCGCTGGGTGCGCGGCCGCATGCGCTGATCGGCCACAGCGTCGGCGAATTCGTCGCGGCCGTGCTCGCGGGCGTGATGCGGCTCGAAGACGCCGCCCGGCTCGTGGCCCGCCGCGGTGCGCTCATGCAGGCCCAGCCAGCGGGCGCGATGCTGTCGGTGCGCCTGGGCGCGGCCGAACTGGCCGGCCGGCTCGGCCCGCAGCTGTCGCTCGCCGCCGAGAACGGCCCGGCGGCCTGCGTCGCCGCCGGACCCTTCGATGCCATCGCGGCGCTGCAGGCGGCGCTGGAAGCGGATGGCATTCCGGCCCGCCCGCTGCAGACCTCGCATGCCTTCCACTCCGCCATGATGGACGCGGCCGTCGCGCCCTTCGAGGCACTGGTCGGCGAGGTGGCGCTGCGCGCGCCGCAGACGCCGATCTACTCGACGCTGACCGGCCAACCGCTCGAAGACACCGAAGCCACCAGCCCGGCCTACTGGGCCCGGCACCTGCGCGAAACCGTGCGCTTCTCGCCAGCCGTACGCTGCGCGATGGTGCAGACGGCAAACCCGCTGTTCGTGGAAGCCGGCCCGCGCAACATGCTTTCCACGCTGGTGCGCCAGCACGGCGCGGGCAGCGTCGTACCGCTGCTGCACGGCGAGCCGGCCGAAGAGGTTCGCACCCTGCGGCTGGCGTTGGGCCGCCTGTGGACCTGCGGCGCCGAGGTCGAGCTGTCGCGCCTCGCTGCACGCAACGGCGCCCAGCGCGTGTGCCTGCCCACCACGCCGTTCGAGCGCAAGCGCTTCTGGGTCGACATCGCCGCTCCCACCCTTCTCCCCCTTTCCACCGCGACCGCATCCGTCAGCGCTGCCGTCGCGGCCCCTGCCTCTTTCATTCCATCCATTCCTCTGGAGCCGATCGTGACCGCAGCAGCAACGCCCTCGCCTCTTCCCCCTCCCGCCTCGTCCATGGACGCACGCCTGCGCACCCTGTTCGAGGACATCTCCGGCCTCGACATGGCACAGGCGGAGGGACACGCGCCCTTCGGCGAGCTGGGCCTGGATTCGCTCACGCTGACCCAGGCGGCCACGCAGATCAAGAAGCACTTCAAGGTCAACCTCAGCTTCCGTCAGCTGATGGAGAAATACCGCTGCTTCGACTCGCTCTCGGCCTTCCTGCGCGAGAGCCTGCCGCCTGAGGCAGCGCCTGCGTCGGCCGTTGCACCCGCCGTCGTGGCAGCGCCGGTGGAAAGTGCCGTCGCCGTGCCGCAGGCCGCGCCGCGCCAGCCGATGCCCGTGTACATGCCGATGCAAGGGGGTGCCGCGGGCGACGCGCAGTTGTCCCAGCTGATTGCGCAGCAGATGGAACTGATGCGCCAGCAGCTCGCACTGCTGTCGGGTGCGGCGCCGGCCGCGCCGCTGATGACGCTGCAGGCCGTGCCGGTCCAGCCGGTGGCTGCAGTTCCGTCCGAGGAGTCCGCGCAGAAGGAGCCGGTGCGCTACGACGTGTCCAAGGCCTTCGGCGCCATCGCGCGCATCCACACCCAGCGCATGGCCGAACCCAGCGGCCGCCAGAAGGCACGCCTCGCCGCCTTCATCCGGCGCTATGTCGAGCGCACGCGCAAGAGCAAGGACTTCACCGACGCCAACCGCCCCCACATGGCCGACCCGCGCGTGGTCAACGGCTTCCGCCCGATCACGAAGGAGATCACCTACCAGATCGTCATCGAGCGCTCCAAGGGTTCGAAGATGTGGGATCTCGACGGCAACGAATACGTCGACGCGCTCAACGGCTTCGGCATGAACATGTTCGGCTGGCAGCCCGACTTCGTGCAGGAGGCCGTGCGCAGGCAGCTCGACCAGGGCTACGAGATCGGCCCGCAGCACCCGCTGGCGGCCGAGGTCACTGCGCTCATCTGCGAGCTCACGGGCAGCGACCGCGCCGGCCTGTGCAACACCGGCTCCGAAGCCGTGATGGCCGCGCTGCGCATCGCGCGCACCGTCACCGGCCGCAGCACTGTGGTGGTGTTCACCGGCTCCTACCACGGCACCTTCGACGAGGTGCTGGTGCGCGCCGGCAAGGGCGGCAAGGGCCTGTCGGCAGCGCCGGGCGTGATGAGCGGCATGTTCGGCGACATCCGCGTGCTCGACTACGGCACGCCCGAGGCGCTGGCGTTCATCCGCGAGAACGCCGACGACCTGGCCGCCGTGCTGGCCGAGCCGGTGCAAAGCCGCCGCCCCGACTTCCAGCCGCGCGAGTTCCTGCACGAGGTGCGCGACATCACCGCGAAGAGCGGCTGCTGCCTGATCTTCGACGAGGTCATCACCGGTTTTCGCACCGCGCTGGGCGGCGCCCAGGAACTGTTCGGCGTGCGCGCCGACCTTGCCACCTACGGCAAGGTGATCGGCGGGGGCTTCCCGGTCGGTGTGATCGCCGGCAAGCGCGAGTTCATGGACGCGCTCGACGGTGGCGCCTGGCAGTACGGCGACGACTCGATCCCCGGCGTGGGGGTGACCTACTTCGCCGGCACCTTCGTGCGCCATCCGCTCGCGCTCGCCGCGGCCAAGGCCTCGCTCACCCACCTGAAGGAAGCCGGGCCCGCGCTGCAGGCCGGCCTCAATGGCAGCACCGCCGCCATGGCCGCCGAGCTCTCGGGCTGGTGCAGGGAAGTCGGCGCGCCCGTCGAGATCCGCCACTTCGCGTCGCTGTGGCGCGTGAGCTGGCTCGAGGACCACCCGCTGCAGGACCTGTTGTTCGCAATGATGCGCAGCCGCGGCGTGCACATCCTGGACAACTTCCCGTGCTTCCTCACGAGCGCGCACAGCGCCGAGGACATCGCATTCATCCAGAGCGCATTCAAGGAATCGGTCGCCGAGATGCAGGAATCCGGGTTCCTGCCGCGCCGCGCCGTGGCCATCGCCGGCTTCGACGCGCACAAGCCGACCGAGGAAGGCTCGGTGCTGGCCCGCGACATCGACGGCCAGCCCTTCTGGTACGTGCCCGGCGCGCCCACCCCCAGCCAGCACATCTTCAATGGAAAGGCCGCAGCATGAACGCCGTTTTCAAGCCCACCGTCAGCGACGGTGCCATCGAATGCATCATTCCCACGACGGAATCGCAACGCGAAGTCTGGCTCGGCGCAACCCTGAGCACCGAGGCCTCGATGGCCTACAACGAATCGGTCCTGCTGCGCCTGCGCGGCGCGCTGGACGAGGAGGCCCTGGCGCGTGCCATGGACCGGCTGCTCGAACGCCACCAGGCCTTGCGCGCCACGATCTCGCCGGACGGCACCTGCATGCTGGTCAGCCATCCGGGTGCGAACGTCCTGACCCGGCAAGACCTGAGCGGGCTCGAGCCTGAAGCCCGCGCGCAGGCGCTGCGCTCGGCCCATGGCCAAGCGGTGTGCACGCCCTTCTCGCTCGAACATGGCCCGCTGTTTCGCGCCGTGCTGTACCGCCTCGGCAATGCGGAGCACGAACTCGTGATGTCGGCGCACCACGTGGTCTGCGACGGCTGGTCCTGGGGTGTCATCACCGAGCAGCTGGGCCACCTGTATGCCGAGCAGAACGGCACCGGGCTGAAGCTCAGGGCCGCGCCGCTCTTCGCCGACTTCGCCGCCGAGGAAGCCGCCGCGGCCGCGCATCCCGACATGCAGGCGCACGTGGACTACTGGCTCGGGCGCTTCCCCGGCAGCGTGCAGCCGGTGCTCGACCTGCCGCTGGACCGTCCGCGTCCGGCCGCACGCACCTTCAATTCGCGCCGCACCGAGCGCCTGCTCGACAAGCGCCTCGTCGGCACCCTGCGCGTGACGAGCACCAAGGCCGGCGCCAGCCTGTTCACCGGCCTGCTCAGCGGCTTCGTCGCGACGCTGCACCGTCTCACGGGCCAGGAAGACATCGTCGTAGGCGTGCCGGCGTCGGGCCAGCTCGCGCATGACGTGCCCGGACTGGTCGGCCATTGCGTGAACCTGCTGCCGCTGCGCATCGCCACGCACGCCGGCATGCGCTTCGACGCGCTGATGGACGAATGCAACACCGCCGTGCTCGACGCCTTCGACCACCAGGCGCTCACCTATGGCGCGCTGCTGGGCCAGTTGTCGCTCGAGCGCGATCCGAGCCGGCTGCCGCTGGTGAGCGTGGCGTTCAACGTCGACCCCGACGTGGCGAGCAGCGCCGAGGCGTTCACGAGCCTCGACGTGGCACAGGACACCATCCCCCGCCGCTACGAGAACTTCGAATTGTTCCTGAACCTGCGCCCGCTCGATGGCGGCCTGATGGTGGAGGCGCAGTACAACACCGACCTGTTCGACGACGTCAGCGTACAACGCTGGCTGGACATGTTCGAGTGCGTGCTGCAGTCGGGCTCGCACAAGCCGGACGAAACGGTCGGCCGGCTCGAAGTGCTGTCCGTCGACGCCGCGCGTTCGCTGATCGCGCTGCAGCCCGCGCGCGTTCCGCTGGTCGGCATGCCGCTGGCGCATGCCGGCTTTGTCGCGCGCGTGCCTCGGCAGCCCGATCACCCGGCGGTGCGCGATGGTGCGCGAAGCTGCAGTTACGGCGAACTCGATGCGCTGTCGAACCGCATGGCGCGTGCATTGCACGCGCGCGGCGTGGGCCGCGGCCAGCGCGTGGGGCTGTGCCTGGAGCGCAGCCTGGAAATGGTCGTGGCGATGCTGGGCATCCTGAAGGCGGGCGCGTCCTACGTGCCGCTCGATCCGGCCTTTCCGCAGGCGCGGCTCGACCACTACGCCAGCGACGCCCGGCTCAGCCTGATGCTGACCTCGTCGGACGTCGCCGTGGCGCCGCGCCACTGGTGCGCCGACGCGGGCCAGCGGATCTTCGAGATCGACCGCGACACCTCATGGCGGCAGCTTGCCGGCGAGACCCTGCCGCCGAGCACGGACGACCCGGGGCCCGAAGACGCCTGCTATGTGATCTACACCTCCGGCTCGACCGGCTTGCCCAAGGGCGTCATCGTCCATCATCGGGGCGTGGCGCACCTGCTGCAGTGGATGCAGCGCGAATCGGACGTCGGCCCGGCCGACCGGATCGCCGCCGTCACCACCCTGTCGTTCGACATGGCCATACCCGACCTGCTGCTGCCGCTGGCGGCTGGCGCCGAACTCGTGATGGTGCAGCGCGAGATCGCGATGGACGGCAATCGCCTGGGACAGGCGCTCGACCAGGAGCAGATCACGCTCCTGCAGGCCACGCCCGGCATGTGGCAGCTCCTGCTCGATGCCCAGTGGGCCGGCGGCGCCCCCGGCTTTCGCGGCTGGACCGGTGGCGAGGCGCTGCGTCCGAGCATGGCTCTGGCGCTGTGCGAACGCATGGAGGGCCTGTGGAACGGCTATGGGCCGACCGAGACCACGGTGTACTCCACAGCCTGGCACGTTCGCCCCGAAGAGGTCGCGTCGCGCGGCGTGTCGATCGGCCGGCCGGTCGACAACACCGAGATCTGGATCCTCGATGCCGAACTGCAGCCCTGCCCCATCGGCGTGCCGGGCGAGATCTGCATCGCCGGCGAAGGTGTCTCCCTGGGCTACCTCGATCGTCCAGAGCTGACCGCCGAGCGCTTCGTCACGGTGCGCATCTTCGGCACCGCGAAGAGGGTGTACCGCTCGGGCGACCGCGGCCGCTGGCGCAACGACGGGCTGCTCGATCACCTCGGCCGGCTCGACTTCCAGGTCAAGGTGCGCGGCTACCGCATCGAGCCCGGCGAGATCGAGGTGCGCTGCTGCGAGGTTGCGGGCGTTTCGCGCAGCGTGGTCGTTGCGCGCGAGGACAACCCCGGCGACGTGCGCCTGGTGGCCTACCTTGCCCTGATGCCGGACGCCGGCTTCGACCTCGATGCGCTGATGGTGCACCTGCGCAAGCACCTGCCGGCCTTCATGCTGCCGCAGCACGTGGTGACGCTCGATGCCCTGCCCACGCTGCCGAACGGCAAGGTCGACCGCGTCTCGCTGCCGCCGCCGCAGGCGGCCGCGCGCGAGGAGGTGCGGCGAGGCGCCGGCCCGTGCAACGACCACGAGCGCAAGGTGCTCGCGATCATGGAGAAGGTGCTGAGCCTGCCGGGCCTCGACATGGACGACAACTTCTTCACCGTGGGCGGCCATTCGCTGCTGGCCGCGCGGCTCACCACGCTGTTGAGCCGCGAGTTCCAGGTCACGCTGCCGCTGCGTTCGCTGTTCGAGTCGCCCACGGCCGGGAAGCTGTCCGCGGCCATCCAGGGCCTGCAGGGTGCGGGCGTCGGGCTGCAGGCTCCCATTGCATGCCGCCCGGAGCGCCGTAGCGCGCCGCTGACGCTTTCGCAGGAGCGCATCCGCTTCATGGAGCAGTTGCACCCGGGCCGCTCGGTCTACAACGCGCCTTCGGCGCAGCGGCTGATCGGGCAGCTCGATGCAACGCGCTTCGAAGGCGTGCTGCGCGAAGTGATCCGGCGCCAGCCCTCGCTGCGCACCCGCATGGACATCGACCAGCAAAGCGGCAAGCCGGTGCAGCTGATCGCGGAGTCCGTGGAATTCGCCCTGCCGCTGGTCGACCTGCGCGGCCTGCCGGCCGACCAGCGCGAGGCCGAGCTGGCCGAGCGCATGCAGGAGCTGGCGGACCGGCCGATCGACATCCACAGCGCGCCGATGATGCACGCGACCCTGTTCCAGGTCGACGACAACGAGCACGTCTTCATGTTCGTGCCGCACCACCTGATCTGGGACGGCTGGTCCTTCGACCTGATGCAGCGCGAACTGGCCGCGCTCTACGACGCCGCCGAGCGCGGCCGTCCGCACAACCTGCCCGCACTCGCCACCACCCACGGGGACTATGCCGAGTGGCTGGAGAAGTGGATGACCGAGCCCGCCTGCGAGGAACAGCTCGCGTTCTGGCGCGGCCGGCTCGAAGGCGCGAAGGCCGTGCGGCCGCCCGTGACCGACATGCCGCGCCGCGCGGGCAAGAGCGGCCAGGGCGGCGCGCACTGGATCAGCATCGACCTGCAAAGCACACAGCGGCTGCGCGAGATCGCGCGCGACATGGACGTGACGCTCAGCATGCTGACCTTCGGCGTCTACGCGCTGACCATGGCCCAGGTGACCGGCAACGACGCCATCGTCATCGCCAACCCGGTGCGCGGTCGCCAGCAGGCCGAGACGGAAGACGTCATGGGCTACTTCAACAACGTGCTGCCGGTCTCGCTCGCGGTGGACATGGCGCTGCCGCTGCCCGGCTTCATGCACTACGTGAAGCAGGAGCTGCTGTCGATGATGAACAACCAGCAAGTGCCGTTCGAGCGCCTGATGGCCGAGCCGGGCTATGCGGGGCAGATCAAGACCTCGGGTCCCTACCAGTCGATGTTCTCGTTCCAGGACGCGCGCGAACGCTCGCGCTCCATCGGCAGCCTGCAGACCCGCCAGATGCACGTGATGCAGCATGGCGCCACCGACGACATCGGCGTGTGGCTGATGGACAAGCCGCACGGCCTCGAAGGCGCGCTGATCTACAACGCCGACGTGTACCTGCGCGAGACCGGCGCCCAGATGCGCGAGCGCTACCTCGAGGTGCTGCGCCGCGTCGCGGACCACCCGGGCGCCACGCTCGCGGAGATCGCCAGCACTGAAGGCTCGGCCAGCGCGCTCTACCTGCGCAAGCTGGCCACCGGCGACACGGACAAGGGCGCGCCGGCCGGCGCCGCCAACGGCGACGAGCGCAAGGCCAGGCAAGGCCTGCTCAGCCCCGAGCACGCGCAGCTCGCCCAGATCTGGGCCGGCGTGATCGGCATCGACGTGAGCGAGATCCGCGCCAGCGACAACTTCTTCGACCTCGGCGGCGACTCGCTGCTGGTGCTGCGCGCCGTGCAGCAGGCGGCACAGACGCTGGGGCACCGCGTGGAGCCGCGGCGCTATCTGTTCGAAAACCTCGGGCAGATCGCCTCGTCGGCGCAGGCCGCGCCGCAGGGCGTGCCGTCCGACCTCGCGGAACTGGCCGCCGACACGGCCGGACATGCGCAGCGCGGCGGCCTTTTGGGCGCCCTCGGCAGCTGGCTGCGCAAGGGGTGATCATGGACAACTCCGACTACGCACTTTCCATCGACGCGCCGATCTGCCGGTATGTCGACCTGGACAGCTTCCCTGCGCTTCCTCCCGCGCAGATCCTGTCGGAGGAAGAGTGCGCGCGCGCCGCCAGCTTGCGGTTTCCCATCGACCGCCAGCGTTTCGTGGCCGCGCACGTCGCCCTGCGGCAAGCGCTCTGCGAGTACACCGGCCTGCACCACGCTGCACTGCACCTGGCCACCGGCTCATTCGGCAAGCCCTCGCTGTCGGGCCATACGCGCACCCAGTTCTCGCTGAGCCACAGCCAGGGCCTGGCGCTGGTGGCCATCGGCGGGCGCGGCCCTCTGGGCGCGGACGTCGAACTGCTGCGCGCGGTGCCCGACGCGGCGGTGCTTGCGGCGGAATATTTCACGCAGCGCGAACAGGAAGCGCTGGCCGCCCTGCCCGCGCACGAGCGCGACAAGGCCTTCCTGACCTGCTGGACCCGCAAGGAAGCCTGCCTGAAGGCCATCGGCGTCGGCCTGCTGGTGTCGTCGCAGAGCTTCGAGGTGGGCATTGAACCGGACTGCCGCAGCGTCGAGCTGCTGGTGGCCGGCCGCATCCTGTGGCTGGTTCTGGGGCCGGCGCCCACGCGGCTCGACTGCGTGGGCTCGCTCGCCGAATGGCGCCAGACCGAAGCCCGCGCCAGCCGTTCGGGGCGGTTGCTGGAGGCGCACGCATGAGCCGCCGAACCGTTCTCAAGGCGAATACCGCAGCGCGTAGCGCGGAGGTTATCCAATGACTCGGTTCACGCCACTCATGTTCGGGCCGGCCTCGCGCCAGATCTTCGGCGTGTTCCATCCGGCCGAGGAAGACCGTGCCGAGAACACCGCCGTGCTCCTGTGTCCACCGTTCGGGCAGGAGGGCCTGCGCACCCATCGCTTCTTCAAGGTGCTGGCCGAGCGTCTCTCGCGAAACGGCATCGCCACGCTGCGCTTCGACTTCTATGGCTCGGGCGATTCGCCGGGCGACGAGAACGAGGGCGAACTCGACGGCTGGCGCCGAGACCTGTGCTCGGCGCACGAGGAACTGCGACGCCGCGCGCCGGGCGCTGCCATCGTGTGGGTCGGCGCCCGGCTCGGCGCCACCCTGGCCGTGCTGGCCGCGCGCGGCGGACGCTGCGACCCGGTGCGGCTGGTGCTGTGGGAGCCGGTGATCGACGGGCGCCGCTATGCGCGGCTGCTGCGCGAACAGCACGTGGCCGCCATCGACACCACCTTCTGCATCCCCGACCGGGCCTGGCACCGCAGCCTGGCGCAGGAGCCCGATGCCGTGCCCGAGGAAGCCCTCGGCACGGTGCTCTCGCCCGCGCTGCGCGCGCAGCTGGCGGCGCTGGTTCCCGAATCGCTGCCGCTCACGGCGCTGCACGACACGCTGGTACTGGCCGAGCCGGACGACGAACGCACCGCGCAATGGGCCGCCGACCAGCAGTCGCGCCACATGCCGGTTCGCCTTGCGTACTTCCGGCACCAGCTCGACTGGACCTCCGACCCCTACCCCAACAGCGCGATGGTTCCGGCCGACGCGCTCAACCGCCTCCAGGGGGCTCTCCATGAATGACGCGACACAGACACCGGTGTGCTTCGGCCCGGGCAACGCGCTGATGGGCATGCTCACCGCGCCCGCGCAGCAGGCGCCGGGCGACGTCGCCTGCCTCATGTTCAACATGGGCGCCAACCACCGCGTCGGGCCGCGCCGCATCAACGTGAAGCTGGCGCATGTGCTGGCCGCGCGCGGCGTGAGCAGCCTGCGCTTCGACCTCGGCGGCATCGGCGACAGCGATGCGCTCGACACTTCGCCCGATCTGCAGGCCCGTGCCGTGCACAGCCTGCGGGCCGCCATGGACGCCAGCGAACGCATGCTGGGCGCCCGGCAGTTCGTGATCGTCGGCATGTGCTCGGGTGTCGAGCATGCGATGCTGGCAGCCGCGGCCGACCCGCGCGTGGTGGCGCTTTCGCTGTTCGACGGCTTCGCCTTCCCGGAGCGGCGCGCCCGCTGGGAGCGCAACGTGCGCCGCGCGCTGGCCGCGCCCGCGCACCCGTCCTTCCCAGGCAAGGCCAAACGCTGGCTCCAGCGCCACCTCCTGCCCAGCCATTCGACGACGCCGCTGCCGGGCTTCTTCGCGGAGAAACGCACACCCGAGGTCAATGCGGCCTGGTTCGGCGCCACCCTGCGGCACCTCGTCGAACGCCAGGTGGCGGTGCAGTTGCTGTATTCGGGGTCGCTGCACGTCTGCGACCACGGCCGCGACCAGCTCGGCGCCTTCGCCCGCCAGCCCTTCACGCAGGCGCTGCAGTACGAATTCATCGCCGAAGCCGACCACACCGTCTGCACGGAACAGGGACAGCGGCTGTTCCTCCAGTCCGTCGGCGACTGGGTCGCCGACCGCTGCTTCGGCGCAAGCACCGAGCGCCGCAGCCAGAACCGTCCGATGGCGGCTGGCGCCGACCGGGCCATGCCCGCCACCCTGGCCGCGCCCTGACGCACGGCTCAGCCCCTTTCACCCAGTCGTTCCCCATCCACCCACCGTCAACCGGCCGTCAAGGAGATCACCATGCAACGCCCCGATCCAGCGACGCAGACATGCGGCGCACGCGCCCTTCCAGCCAGAGCCCGCGCTCTGGCACCGGCACAGGTCGATGGCCGGCTGCGATGGCTGGGCCTGTGCCTGCTGCTGTCGCTGGGACTGGTCCTGCTCTCCGGCTGCGCGCCGGGCTTCGGCGGCGTGGGACCGCTCGGCTTCACCAGCACCACGGGCGACAGCACCGCCTCGGCCGACAGCGGCAAGGTCATTCCGATCACGCCCGACCTGATCCGCTCGCAGATGGCGCAAAGGCCCAAGACCACGCCCGACGGCATGAAGCGCCTGCTGGCCGCGCCGCCGGTCTACACCATCGGGCCCGGAGACGTGGTCGGCATCATCGTGTACAACCACCCGGAACTGCTGCCCAACGCCGGCGCGGTGATCGCGCAGCAGACCGACCCGACCGGCGTTGCCGTGGCGCCCGGCTTCATCGTCGACGCCAAGGGTGAGATCAGCTTTCCGTTCATTGGGCGTGTCAAGCTGCAGGGCCTGACCGAAAGCGGCGCGTCCGAGCTGGTCGCGCGGCGCATCGGGACCTACATCAAGGAGCCGCAGGTCTCGGTGCGCATCCAGTCGTTCCGCAGCCAGCGCGCCTACGTGCAGGGCGAGGTGCGCACGCCCGGCCTGCAGATCTTCACCGACGTGCCGATGACGCTGTCCGAAGCCATCGGCCGCGCCGGCAGCTTCACGCAGAGCGGCGACCGTTCGCGGGTCACGCTGACGCGCGGCGGCGTCTCGACGGTGATCGACCTGCCGATGCTCCAGTCCATGGGCCTGGACGGCAACAGCATCGCGCTGCGCAACGGCGATGTGGTGAATGTCGGCTCCCGCGACGACAGCCGGGTCTTCGTGATGGGCGAGGTGCGCGGCCCCGGCGCGCTGCTGATGCGCAACAACGGCCGCCTGAGCCTCAACGAGGCGCTGGGCGATGCCGGCGGCCCCGACTTGCTGTCGGCCAGCACGGGGCAGATCTACGTGGTGCGCAACGCGCCCGACAACCTCGACACGCAGCAGATCTTCAACCTCAACGCGAGGAACCCGGCAGCGCTGGCGCTGGCCGACCGCTTCGAGCTGCAGCCGCGCGACGTGGTGTACGTCGACCACGTGCCGCTGGTCACCTGGAACCGCGTCATCAGCCTGATCCTGCCGTCCGCCCAGGTCGTCAACCTCGGCCGCGACACCGCTCGCCGGTAAGCACGCAGCCTCGCCCCGCAATACGAAAAGGTGAACCCCATGAACGCGCGCTGGCAACCTTCGCTTCCCGCACCTGCGGCTTCCCCCATGACGGTGATCGAGACCACGGCCTGGCCCCGGGAGTCCCGGTTCCACGAGTACCTCGACATCCTGATCGACAGCCGCTGGCTGATTGCCTCCATCGCCGCGCTGGCGCTGCTGGTGGGCGTGGGCTACGCGCTGTTCGGCCCGCGCATGTACGAGGCCAACATCCTGATCCAGGTGGAAGACCCCGACCGCTCCGGCGGCAACTTTCCCGGTGACGCCAACGGCGGCGGGGGCATCAGCGTGAAGACGCCGACCGCCGGCGAGACCGAGATCCTGAGGTCGCGCATGGTGCTGGGACAGGCGATGGAGAACACGCGGCTGTACATCAGCGCGAAGCCGCGCTACATACCGGTGGTGGGCGAGTTCATCGCCCGGCATTCGAGCCAGCTCTCCAGCCCCGGCGTGTTCGGATATGGCAATTTCGTCTCGGGCACCGAGCGGATCGCCGTCGCGCAGATGGATGTGCCGAGCGCTTTCGAGGGCAAGAAGTTCACGCTGATCGCGGGCAGCGAAGGCAACTACACGCTGACCAACCCGGACCTGGAAACGCCGCTGAAGGGCACGGCCGGCGTGCCGCTGGAGGCCTCCGTGCCCGGCGGCACCCTGCACCTGCTGGTGGGCTCCTTCGAAGCCCGGCCCGGCGGCGCCTTCGAGCTGGTGCGCTACTCGAAGCAGCTCACCCTGCTGGGCCTTCAGAAAGACCTGCGCGTGGTCGAGAAAGGCAAGCAGTCCGGCGTGATTGACGTCAGCCTGCAGGCCCCGAACCGCGCCCAGCTGGCCGACGTGCTCAACGAGATCTCGCGCCTCTACCTGCGCCAGAACATCGACCAGAAGACGGTGCAGGCCGAGCGCGCGCTGGCCTTCCTGGGCACCGAGCTGCCCAAGTTCAAGCAGCAGCTGGAGCAGTCGGAAGACGCCTACAACCAGTACCGCAACCAGAACGGCACCATCAGCCTGGACGACGAGGCCCGCAATGCCCTGTCGCAGAACGTGGACCTGCAGGCCAAGCTGCTCGATGCGAAGCAGAAGCGGCTGGACCTGGCAAGCCGCTTCACCGCCGCACACCCCGACCTGAAGACGCTGGACGCGCAGATCGCATCGCTCAAGAAGGAGCTCGGCTCGGTTGACGGCCGCATCCGCCGCATGCCCATGCTGCAGCAGAACTCGCTGCGCATGCAGCGCGATATCAAGGTCAACACCGACCTCTACGCCACGCTGCTGAACAGCTCGCTGCAGATGCGGCTGGCCAAGGAAGGCAAGGTTGCCAACGTGCGCGTGCTCGACCTGGCGCTGCTGGCCGAGAAGCCGGTACGGCCGAAGCCGCTGATCGTCGTCGCGCTGGCGCTGGCGGGCGGCCTGTTCCTCGGCGGCGCCGCGGCGATGGCCCGCAAGAACCTGAAGCGCTCCATCGGCAACCCCGGCGACATCGAGGCCGTTACCGGCGTGCAGGTGTACACCTCGATCCCGATGAGCACCCAGCAGCGCGTGCTCGACCGCGCCGTTCGCAAAGGCAAGCCCGGCATCAAGGTGCTGGCGGCGCTGCACGTGGAAGACCCAGCGCTCGAGGGCCTGCGCCGGCTGCGCACTGCGCTGAAGTTCGTGACGATGGGAGCACCCAACAACCGGGTGCTGATATCGAGCGCCACGGCCGGTGCGGGCAAGACCTTCGTGTCGTCGAACTTCGCCACGCTGCTGGCCGCGTCGGGCCAGCGCGTGCTGCTGATCGACGCCGACCTGCGCCGCGGCAAGCTGAGCCAGGAGTTCGGCCTGCAGAGCAAGGAGGGCCTGGCCGACGTCATCGCCGGTGGCGTGCCGCTCGAGGACGCCATTCACCAACATGTGCTGCCGCATCTGGACGTGATGGCCGCGGGCACCCTGCGTCCGGACCCCGCATCCATGATGACCAGCGACGCCTTCGCGCACACGCTGTCGACGCTGTCCGCGCGCTACGACGTCGTGATCGTCGATGGTCCTCCCGTCCTGCTCGCGTCCGAGACCGCCGCGATGGCGCCGAGCATGGGCACGGTGCTGCTCGTGGCCCGCGCCGACGAGAGCGAGCTCGGCGAGCTGGTGGAAAGCGCCAAGCGGCTGGCTCACGTGGGCGCGGCCTTCCACGGCGCGGTGTTCAACGCGGTCGACGCCTCGAAGCGCCACTCCCGTAGCTACAGCTACGGCTACTACGCCTATGCCCCGACCCGCCGCGACCCCCCCTACGCGCTGGACACGGCCGACACCGTCATGCCCAAGCGCATCCAGCCGGAGCACGCAGAATCATGAACACACTGCGATCGACATCCTCCACCGGGCGAAGCGCCGGTGGCACGGCGGCCAACACGGCCGCGTACGGGCCGCTGGGCGGCACGCCCTCGCTGCGCCGCGCCAAGCGTGCGGCCGACATCCTGATGGCCGGCTCGTTCTTCCTGTTCTTCGGCTGGGCCTACGCGCTCATCTGGCTGGGCGTGCTCTACACCTCGGGCGGCCCGGCCATCTACATGCAGCCGCGCTACGGCAAGGATGGCCGCGTCTTCAAGTTCTACAAGTTCCGCTCGATGGTGGCCAATGCCGACGCGGTGCTGGCACGTCACCTGCGCAACAACGAGGCCGCGCGGCGCGAATGGGCCGTGTACCAGAAGCTGCAGAACGACCCGCGCATCACCCGCTTCGGTGCCTTCCTTCGCAAGTACAGCATCGACGAGTTCCCGCAGTTCTGGAACGTGCTCAAGGGCGACATGAGCATGGTGGGACCGCGCCCCTGCATGTTCGCGCAGAAGGACCTGTATGGCGAGTACTGGGACCACTACCGCGCCGTGCGCCCGGGCATCACGGGCCTGTGGCAGATCAGCGGGCGCAACGAGATCAGCTACCGCCGGCGCGCGGCGATGGACGCGGAATACGTGGCCCACCTGTCGCTGTGGCGCGACTTCGTGATCCTGCTGAAGACCTTCGGCGTGGTCGCCGGCGCACGCGGGTCCCGGTAGCCGGCTTCGATTCCGTCTCCCTCGAACTTCATCAACCCCTTCACGAAAGCTCATATGCGAATCTTTGTTGCAGGTCATCGCGGCTTGGTGGGTCAGGCGACGGCAAGGCGGCTGCGCGAACTGGGCCACGACGTGGTGACACGAACCCACAGCGAACTCGACCTCCTCGACCAGGCGGCAGTGGCCCGTTTCTTCGCGACGGAGCAGATCGACCAGGTCTACCTGGCAGCCGCCAAGGTCGGCGGCATCCACGCCAACATGACCTATCCCGCGCAGTTCATCTACGAGAACCTGACGATCGCCACCAACGTCACGCACCAGGCCTTCGTGTCGGGCGTGAAGCGGCTGCTGTTCCTCGGCTCCAGCTGCATCTACCCGCGCATGGCCGAGCAGCCGATCCGCGAGGAGTACCTGCTCAACGGCAAGCTCGAACCCACCAACGAGCCCTATGCGATCGCCAAGATCGCGGGCCTCAAGCTGTGCGAGAGCTACAACCGCCAGTACGGGGCCAGCCACGGCATCGACTACCGCAGCGTGATGCCGACCAACCTGTACGGCCCCGGCGACAACTACCACCTGGAGAACAGCCACGTGGTGCCGGCGCTGATCCAGCGCTTCCACCTGGCCAAGATCAGCAACGCGCCCAGCGTGCTGATCTGGGGCAGCGGGCGCGCACGGCGCGAGTTCCTGTACGTCGACGACATGGTCGAAGGCTGCCTCGAGGTGATGAACCTGTCGCGCGCCGACTACGACCGGCAGACCGACGCGATGCGCGGGCACATCAACCTCGGCACCGGCGAAGACGTCTCGATCGCCGAGCTCACCGAGCTGATCAGCGAAGTCGTGGGCTACACCGGCAGCATCCGCTACGACCTCGCGCAGCCCGACGGCGCGCCGAGAAAGCTGCTGGACGTGTCGCGCGCCGCCAGCCTCGGCTGGCACGCGACCGTGCCGCTGGCAGAGGGGCTTCGCCGCACCTACGCCGACTACCAGAAGGCGCCCCGGCCGCTCGAGGAAAGCAACCCGGTCCAGGCGCACGTGCACGCCTGAACCGCTCCAACCCATCCATCGACCCACCCACGGCAGGCCCGCCATGCGAACCCTCTCCTTCTGGTCCGGCATCGTCTGCGCCATGCTGTGCGGCCTGGTCGATCCGGTGTGGGGCTATGCGGCGGTGTTCGCGCTGTCGCTGATCCAGCTCTCGATGCTGGGTTCCTCCGGCGGCAGCGTGTTCCTGCTGATCCACTACGCGACGATCCTCACCTACTTCTCGATCGCGCCGGCGATGCAGATTTCGCAGGACGTCGAGTTCTGGGAGGCCGGCGTCATGCGCACGGACGCGTACACCCAGGCGCTGATGCTCCTGTTGCTGTACATGGCCGGCGTGGAGGCCGCGCGGCTGGGCGTGCCCGACGCGCCCGAGCACCTGCCGGGGGCCCACGACCGGCGGCTGATCGGCGTGGCCCACCCTCTTCTTCTGTTGCTGAGCTGCTCGCTGGCCGCCTTCGCCTCGCTGTTCATCAGGCCCGAGCTCAACTTCGTGGCGCGCGGCGTCGTGGGCGGTGCCGGCGGCGGTGAAGACAACGTGCCGATCGATTACATCTTCTATTCGACGCTGCCCAAGCTGGTGGTTCTGCTGTGCTTCGTGGCGCTGGTCATCCACGCGGTGCGCCGCCGCACGCTGTGGTCCTGGTGCGCGGCGGGCCTGGCGTTCGGCCTGGCGCTGGCCGCGGCCAACCCGGTGAACACGGCGCGGCAGGTCCTGCTGATCGGGCTGCTGCCGCTGCTCATCCATGGGCTGGGGCGCGGCCGGCGCTGGCTGCTCGCAGGGGTGACCTTCGGCTCCATCGCCGGCCTGGGCCCGGTGCTGAACCTGATCTCGCGCGGCAGCATGTGGGGCGAGGAGCTCACGACCTTCCCGTTCAGCCAGGACTTCGACGCCATGTTCGTTGTCGCGGGCATCCTGGAGCGCGCGCCCATTCCGGACCTCGGCTGGGGCCGCTACCTGCTCTCGGCGTTCTCTTTCTTCCTGCCGCGCGACCTGAAGATGTTTCCCGACTTCGACCCGCTCGGCTGGTCGGCCATCCTCGGCAACTTCTCCCAAAGCAACTTGTCGCTGCCGCCCTTCACCACGGCGTACTTCGACTTCGGCCTGGCGGGGCCGGCGCTGTTCGGCTTTGCGATCTCGGCGGGCTTTCGCATGGTCGACCGCGCCATCGATCCGAACCGGCCGCTGTCGGGCGCCTACCTGTCGGCGCTGGTGCTGCTCGCGGCCTACGTGCCGTTCATGCGCGGCCCGATCCTGGGCTGGGGGCCGTTCGCGGCTTCGGGCCTGATCGCCGCTCTCATTGCCGGCGCCCTGAGTTCCCGCGCCCGTCGCCCGCTTCCGCGCGCCGTGCGGCATGGCCTTCCGAGCGCATGAAGAGGGGCATCGCCATGGCCATCTACCTCTACTACGACACCGTGCGGCTCAACAAGGCGGCCGGCGGCGTGCTCAATGTGTCCGAGGTGCTGCTTCGCCACATGCGGCTGTCGCAGGACGACCGGGTCGAGCCGGTGAGCGAGCGGCATCCGCGCCTGTTCGCCCTGGCGCAGCGCCTGAAGATCAACCGCTTCATCCTCGACACGCTGCTCTACAACTTCCACTGCCTGCGCACGCTGTTGACGGGCGAGCGGCTGTACTCGTTCTTTCCCAACTACTTCCTGCCGGTCACGCTTTTCGGGCGGCACCGCCATTCGATCGTCATCGTCCACGACCTGCAGTACAAGGCCTACCCGCAGTACTTCAAGCGCAGCAAGCGCCTCTTCCTGGACTGGAGCCTGTGGCGCGCGGCACGCAGCGCGGCGGACGTGGTCTTCATCAGTCGCAGCAGCCAGCGCGACTTCGAGCGCCACTTCGGCCGCTGCGAGCATTCGACAGTCATCTTCAACCCGGTGGACGCGCCCCGGGTCGCCGCGACGCCCGCCGCGACACCGAACGAGCGCTACCTCATCGCCGCCTACCACTACTACCCGCACAAGAACTTCGGCGGCATCCTCACGCTGTTCGAGCGCATGCGGCGCGCCGGCCTCGTCGACTACCTCGACATCACCGGCAACGGCGCGGCCGAGGTCGAGCGCATGGTGGCCGCGCTGGCGCCCGAGGTGCGCGGCTTCGTGCGGCACCGGGGGCTGGTGTCGCGCGACGAACTGCTGCGGCTCTACCAGGGCGCCACCGCTTTCATCTCGCTGTCCACCTTCGAGGGCTTCAACCTCTCGGCGGCCGAAGCGGCGACGCTGGGCGTGCCGCTGCTGCTGTCGGACATTCCGGTGCACCGCGAGTTGTTCGAGGGCTACGGCTTCTTCGTGGGGAGCGCTTCCAGCGACCCCTTCCGGCTCGCCAAGCACCTCGCCCACCACGAACGCACGCATCCGGTATGGGCGCATGCCGCCGCCTGCGCGCCCGCCACCATCGCGGGCCGCTACCTGATGCTCAAGCGCGGCACGCTGTCGCTCGCCAGGGCCATGCCATGACGAAGCGGCCGCTCCGCGCCATGCGATTTCTCGCGGCGCTGCTGTCGTTCCAGCTGGCGGCACTGCCGCTGGCCGGCCGTGCGCAGCCTGCGGGCGGCCCGGTGCCGGGCTTCGGCGTGATGGTGCATTACCTGCCCGACAAGCAGTCGATCAGCGAGATCGGGCGCTTCGACGTCGAAGCCTTCGCGTCGGCTCTGGCGGACATGCGTGCCTCGCACCTGATCCTGACGCTCGGGCAGAACAACGGCCAGTACATCGCGCCCAATGCCGCGCTCGAAGCGCTCTGCCCGGCCAGCGCAGGCAACCGTTCGCCGCGCGACCTGCCGATGGAAATCGGCCAGGCGCTTCGCAGCCGCGGCATTGCGCTGATCCTCTACCTGCCGTTCCGCGCGCCGCAGGGCGACCGCGCGCTGATGGAATGCCTGGGCGACGTGTCCGAACAGGAGCCGCCGCCCGCGCGCTTCATCGCCGCCTGGTCGAGCGTGATCCGCGACTGGTCGGAACGCTACGGCTCGCTCGTGAGCGGCTGGTGGTTCGACGGCACCTACAACACGAAGGGCATCACGCCGGCCGGCTGGGAGCTGCTGTGCAGCGCAGCCCGCGCGGGCGGGGGCAACCGCTGGCTGGCCTTCAACGCGGGGGAAGGCGCGGAGCACTTCAGCGCGAAATCGGCGCCCTGCCAGAACCTGATGGCCGGCGAGTACATGCAGCCGCCCGCGCGTCTCTCGGCCCCGCCGTCGGAGCTGGCGCTCCACGTGCTCACGCCGCTGAGTGCCTCGTGGGGCCGCGAGGCGCCGGCGCGCTTCTCGGCCACGCAGCTGCGCAACTGGATCTCGGAAGCGGCCGCCGCGCGCGGCCTCTTCACGCTGGACATGCCCATCGATGCCACCGGCCGTTTTCTTCCCGCGCATGTCGCGCTGATGAGGAGCGTCACGGCGCGCACCCCCTGAATTCAACGAGTGCTGTCACGTCCCCTCACCCCTCAAACAAGAGCCATGAATCCATCCTTGCCCTTCATCGTCGTGGAAGACCGCCAGAACAAGACCCTCGCGCTGTGCCGCGAATCGGCCGCGCTGGCCGGCGAGCCGCTTTTCGTGCTCTCAAGCACCGACGCCGGCCCGGCCTACGAACGCTTCTGCCGGTCGTATCTGCATCTGTCGAGCAACTCGCCCGAGTTCGAGAAGATCTGCTTCCGGCGCTACTTTCTTCTAGCGCAGTTTCTGGAATCCAACCCGGAGGTGCGCGAGTTCACGCTGATCGACAGCGACGTGCTGCTCTTCCAGGGGGCCGGGCCGCATGTCGCCCGGCTCGCGGGCAAGGCCGATTTCTCGGGTTCCTGCATGCAGACCTCGGACGGCTGGAACCACTGCCAGATCTCGCCGCACGTGAGCTACTGGACCGCGAACGGCCTGCGCCGCTTCGTGGCCTACGTGCTCGACTGCTACGCCACCCCGTCGGGCCGCAGGAAGCTGCGCGAGATTGCCGCGCGCTTTGCCGCGCGGGGCGTGCGCGGCGGCGTGTCGGACATGACACTGCTCTACCTCTGGGCCCACGCCACGGGCAACGACGCGCCCATCAACCGCGTGCTCAACGGCACCGTCATCGACCACAACATCAACGGCATGCACAACCAGCTGCAGCGGGAGTTCAAGGTCCTGGGCGGCGCCAAGCGCATCGCGTACCGCGAGGGCAAGGCCTGGCTGACGAGCACCACCGGCGACATGACGCACGTGGTGGCGCTGCACTTCCAGGGCAGCGCCAAGATGGCCATGCCCTACGCACTGCGCGGCCACACGTACGCCGTGGCGGTCGTGACCTTCGTGCTGCAGATGGCACGCCGCGCCAGGAACAATGCGTTCCGGGCCGCGGCGTTCGCGCGCCGGGTCTTCGACCCGCGCCGCGCGCCCCGCGCCTCGGCCAGCAAGCAACCGTGAACCGGCCTGCGCCATGAAGCACTTCAGCCCGCAACTCGCACTGCCCGGCGCCCGCATGGCCTGGCTTTCGGGCGTGGGCGCGCTGGCTTCGCGGCTGTATGTGTACCTGTCGGGTTTCCTGGCCATCTTCCTGATGGCGGCGAGCATTTCCCCGGCGCGCTTCGGCGAGTACTCCATCTACCAGTCGGTCATGGAAGTGGCGCTGGTGGTGGGCACGCTGGGCAGCTCGCTGCTGTTCTCGCGCAATGCGGCCACCGTACCGCCGGGCGTCACGCGCGGCGACGTGGTGCGCACGCTGGCCATCGGGCTGCCGCTGGCCGCGATGCTGGCGACCGTGATCCTCACGGTGCAGCACATGCCGGTGGGCGACGCGCCCTTCCTGCTCGTGATTGCCACGCTGGCGGTCTTCGCGTTCAACAGCCTGCGCCTCTCGTTCAGCCGCGGCCTCGGCCACGCAGGGCTGCTCAACCTGGAGACCGGCATCCGCTCGACCATCCTGGTCGCCGGCGTGGGCCTCTGCGTGGCGGTGCGCTTCGAGCTGGGCGTGGCACACCTGCTGCTCATCAACCTGTTCGCCGTGGTGGTGGTTTGCCTGGCCATCGGCCTGCCGGGCAGCGGCGCGGCGCCACCGGCCGGGCGGGCTGCGCTCGGGCTGGCGTCGCAGGCCGGCGCAACGATGTACTCGCTGCTCATGTTCCTGCTGCGCAAATCGGACCTGCTCATCGTGGCGTACTTCATGCCGCTCGGCTACGTGGGGGCCTTCAAGATCGCCTTCCTGCTGGCCGAGGCGCCGTCGCAGTTCGTGCAGGCTTTTCTCGTGACGAAGACACCCGCGATGCTGGAGACGGATGCGCACAACTTCTCCGCGGAAAAGCTGCGCCTCGCGAAGTATTCCTTCCTGCTGGGCTGCGGGCTCTTCGTCGGGCTGGCCGCCCTCATCTCGGTGGCTGCGCCGCTGCTCAAGCTGGGCAACGAGGCGCGCTCCATCTTCCTGTGCATTGCGCCGTACTTCCTGCTGCGCACCTACACGATCCATCACGAAATGGTGCTCTCGCTGAAGACCTCGATGGGGTCGCTCGGCCGGTGGGCGCTGCTGGAGGTTGCCCTGCGGCTGGCGTCCTACGTCGCGGTGGCGGCGATGTTTCCGGGCAAGCCGCACTACGTGTTCTTCATCGCCTGTGCGACCGACCTCGCGCTGTACGAAACACGCATGCGCCTGCATTTCGGCTTCTTCCCCCTGCTGCGCCTGCTGGCGCGGAGGCAGGCATCGTGAAGATCCTCCTCTACTCGATGAACTTCGCGCCCGAGCTGGCCGGCATCGGCAAGTACTCGGGCGAGATGGCTGAGTGGCTGCACGCCCGCGGACACGAGGTGCGGGTGATTGCGTCGCCGCCCTTCTTTCCGCAATGGTCGGTGTTCGAGGGCCACTCGGCGTGGAGCTGGCGCAAGACTGGCTGGAACGGTGTCACGGTCTGGCGCGCGCCCACCTGGGTACCGTCGAAGCCCCGTGCGCTGGGGCGCATCGGGCACCTGCTGTCCTTCACGCTGTCGAGCATTCCGTCGCTGCTGGCGCAACTGCGCTGGAAGCCCGACGTGGTGTTCGTCGTGGAACCGCCCATTTCCTGCACGCCGGCCGCCCTGTGCTTTGCGAAGCTGCTCGGCATCCGGTCGTGGCTGCACATCCAGGACTACGAGGTGGACGCGGCATTCGGCCTGGGCTGGATACGCGGCGAACGGGTGCGGCGCTTCGCGCTGGCGGCCGAGTGCTGGCTGATGCAGCGGTTCGACCGGGTGTCGAGCATCTCTTCAGCGATGTGCACCAAAGCCCTGGAAAAAGGCGTGGACGAGGCCCAACTGGTGCTGTTTCCGAACTGGGTCGACGTGGAGGCCATCCAGCCTGTCGCAAGGCCGGCGGTGGCCGAAGGCGTGCCGCCGCAGGGCTATCGGGCCGAGCTGAACATTCCGGCCGACGCAGTGGTGGTGCTCTATGCGGGCAGCCTCGGCAGCAAGCAGGGCATCGAGCTGCTGGCCGAGGCGGCGCGCCTGCTGGTCTGCTCGCACGGCATCCACTTCGTGTTCTGCGGCAACGGACCGAGCCGCGCTTCGCTGATGGACGCCTGCGTCCGGCTGGCCAACACGCATTTTCTCGACCTGCAGCCGGCCGAGCGATTCAACGAACTGCTGGGCATGGCCGACATCCACGTGCTGCCCCAGCGCGCCGATGCCGCGGACCTCGTCATGCCGTCGAAGCTCGGCGGCATGTTCGCGAGCGGCCGCGCCGTGATCGTCACCGCGCACGCCGGCACCGCGCTCAGCGAGGCCGTGTGGGGCCGCGGCGTGGTGGTCGAGCCTGGCGACGCGGCAGCGCTGGCCGATGCCATCGAACAGCTCTCCATGTCGCCCGCGACGCGCGATCTGCTGGGCTCGGCCGGCCGCCGCTTCGCGGAGGAAGAGCTGGACCGCGACACCATCCTGCTGCGCCTCGAAGAGGAACTGCAGCGCTGCATCGCGCGCTGACGAAACGCGCCGCACACCAGGACCACGACCATGCGCGCACCCAGAATTCTCGTGACCGGCGGCGCCGGATTCATCGGCAGCCACACCTGCGTGGCGCTGATCGCGGCGGGCTACCTGCCGGTGGTGCTCGACACGCTCGTCAACAGCGACGCGCGTTCGCTGCAGCGGGTGGCGTGCATCACGGGCGTCGAGCCCGTCCTCGTGTGCGGCGACGTGCGCGACGCGGTGGCGCTCGACCGGGTGTTCGCGGCGTACGACGTCGCAGCGGTGGTGCATCTCGCCGGCCTGAAGGCGGTCGGCGAATCGATGGCCGACCCGGTGAGCTACTACGACGTCAACCTCGCCGGCACGCTGGCGCTGGTGCAGGCCATGGACCGGACCGGCGTGCGCACGCTGGTGTTTTCCTCGTCGGCGACGGTGTACGGCGACTCGCAGCCCTCGCCGATCGTGGAAAGCGCGCCGTACGCTGCGGTGAACCCCTACGGCCGCACCAAGGCAATGGTGGAAAGCATGCTGGCCGACCTGGCTCGGGCCGATGCGCGCTGGAGCATCGCCTGCCTGCGCTACTTCAACCCCATCGGCGCGCACGAAAGCGGACTGCTCGGCGAGCGGCCGCACGGGCCGCCCAACAACCTGATGCCCTACATCGCGCAGGTCGCGGCCGGCCAGCGCGAATGGCTCGTGGTGCATGGCGCCGACTACGACACCGTCGACGGCACCGGCGTGCGCGACTACGTGCACGTGATGGACGTGGCCCGCCGGCCCGGCATTCTCATGGCCAATCTCGGCACCGGCCGCGGCGCATCGGTGCTGGAGGTGGTGTCGGCCTTCGAGCGCGCGAGCGGCCGCCGCATCGCGCTGCGCATCGGGCCGCGCCGACCAGGAGACGCACCCGCCTACTGGGCCGATGCGCGCGGCGCCTGGCAGGCCTTCGGCTGGCGCGCGCGCCGCGACCTCGACCAGATGTGCGCGGACAGCTGGCGCTGGCAGGCCGCGAATCCGCATGGTTTCGACGACCCGGCACCGGCCCATGCCTCGGGCCTGCCGCGCTTCCAGGACAACACCAGCACGAGCATCAACTCCAAACCGGGACACAGCCATGCCTGAAAACGCATCCTCATCTCCTGGCGAGCAGGCCGCTGGCCGCTCGGGGTATCCACCGGGTGTCTGCGCGCCCGCCGCGCCGCTATGGCCCGGCTTCCTGAGGGGGCAGGAAAACGCGCCGGTGCGCGTGCTGCTCGTCGACGACGACGAGTTCATGCGCCGGGTCATCGCGCAGGAACTGCTGTCGGACTTGCGCATCCAGCTCGAAGGCCAGGCCGGCAGCCTGCGCGACGGCCGCCGGCTGCTGGTCACGCACGAGTTCGACGTGTTGATGGTCGACCTGCGGCTGGGCGACGGCAGCGGCTTCGAGCTGATCCAGGAGGCCCGCGAGCTCCACCGCGCGGGAGAGATCATCGTGATTTCCGCGATGGAGGACGAGGCGCACGTGCTGCATGCCTTCGAACTGGGCGCCACCGGCTACCTGCTGAAGGACGCTTGGCTGCAGAGCTTTTCCCAGGCCGTGCTGCAGGTGGTCAACGGTGGCGCGGCCATCACGCCGCGGCTGGCGCGGCGGCTGCTCTCGCGACTGATCCATCGGCCCGGCAACATGCCGCCGTCGGTGGAGCCGCCCGCACGCGAGGCGACGCTGACGGCCCGCGAGTGCGAGATCCTGCGCTGCGTGGCGCGCGGCCACGTCACCGACGAGATCGGCACCAAGCTCGGCATCTCGGGCCAGACCGTCAACGCGCACATCAAGAACATCTACAAGAAACTGCACGTGCATTCGCGTGCGCAGGCCGTGAGCTACGCGGCGTACTCAGGGCTGATCTGAAGCCCTCTTCCCACTCTCTCAAAAAGAAACGCAGGCAGGCCATCATGAAAACCCCTCTCATCCATCCCGTGGTTCTGTGCGGCGGCAGCGGCACGCGGCTGTGGCCGCTGTCGCGCAAGGCGCTGCCCAAGCAGTTCGCGCCGCTGGTCGGCGGCAAGAGCCTGCTGCACCTCACGCTCGAACGACTGTCGGTGCTGAACCGCGACATCACCTGCATCACGTCGGAAGACCATCGCTTCCTGGTGAAGGAAACGCTGGAGAACGCCAATGCCACGGGCCGGCAGATCCTGGAGCCGGTGGCGCGCAACACCGCCGCGGCCATGGCCTCGGCCGCGCTGTTGGCCGATCCCGGCGACCTGCTGCTGTTCGCGCCGGCCGACCACCACATTCCAGACACCGCGCTGTTCGCCCGCACCGTGCGCACCGGCGTCAAGGCAGCACTGGCCGGCAAGATCGTCACCTTCGGCGTGGTGCCGAGTTTTCCGAGCACCGCCTACGGCTACATCGAGGCCGGCGAGCCCTCGGCCGACGGGCGCAGCCAGGCCGTCGCGCGCTTTGTGGAAAAGCCGACGGCGGCGGTGGCCGAAACACTGATCCTGCACGGCGGCTACAGCTGGAACGCGGGCATCTTCCTCGTGCAGGCGCGCACGCTGGTCGCGGCGCTGCGCGAGCACGCGCCCGACATCCTCCTGGCCTGCGAACATGCCACCGCCGCGGTGGCTGCCGACGGCAGCTTTCTGCGGCTGGAGCCCGTTGCCTTCGAGGGCTGCCGCGCCGACAGCATCGACTACGCCGTGCTCGAAAAGCACAAGGACATCGCGGTCGTGAAATTCGAAGGCGCCTGGAGCGACGTCGGCAGCTGGAACGCGGTTGCCAGCCTGCATCCGGCGGACGATGCGGGCAACCGCCTGAGCGGCAAGGCCAGCGCGCTGAATTCGCGCAACACCTTCATCCACGCGCCGCACCGGCCGGTGGTGGCGCTGGGCACCGAAGACCTGATCATCGTGGACACGCCCGACGCCGTGCTGGTGGCCGGCGTGGGCTGCGCCGAGCAGGTGGCTGACGTCGTGCGCAAGCTCGTGCGGGAAGGCTGCGCCGAGGCCACCCAGCACCGCCGCGTGGTGCGGCCCTGGGGCGCGTACGACAGCATCGATCTGGGCGAGCGCTTCCAGGTCAAGCGCCTGACCGTCAAGCCCGGCGGCAAGCTGTCGCTGCAGATGCACCACCACCGCGCGGAGCACTGGATCGTCGTGCAGGGCACGGCGCGGGCCACCTGCAACGGCGAAGTCACGCTGGTGCGAGAGAACGAATCGATCTACCTGCCCTCGGGAGCGATCCACCGGCTGGAGAACCCGGGCAAGACCGTGCTCGAGGTGATCGAGGTGCAGACCGGCGGCTACCTGGGCGAGGACGACATTGTGCGCTTCGACGACACCTACGGCCGCTGCGGGCCGGCCAGGATATTGGCGGACGCGTCGGCCGGATCGGGCGCGACCGCGGTGCTGCAGGCGCCCGTGGACCACTGAATTTCTGCGTTCAGCCGAATCCGAATGTCATCGGGGCAGGTACGGCGTGATGTTCTTCAGCGCATTGGCAACGTAGGCTTCCTTCTCGCCCACGGGGGCGACGTAGTGAAGCGCCGCGGTGGCGGCTTCGAGCCCCTCGGTGCGGGCGATGATCCAGCCGGCCAGATAGGGAGAAGCAAGGCAGCCGCCCGCGGTGGCGACATTGCCGCGCGCATAAAAGGGCTGGTTCAGCACTTCCACCCCCGCCTCCTGCACCCACGGCTTGGTGGTCAGGTCGGTGCAGGCCGGCACGCTGCCCACGAGGCCCAGCTTTGCCAGGATCAACGTGCCCGAGCACTGGGCCGCGATCAGCTGGCGCGCCGGATCGAGCGCGAGGCGCCCCATCAGCTCGGGACTGGCGACGACATCGCGCGTCCGCATGCCGCTGCCGACGACGACCGCATCCGCATGGCGCACGTCTTCGAGCAGGGACTGCGCACGAACAGTCACGCCGTTCATCGACGTGACTTCCGCCGTCGGGCAGCACAGGCTCACGCGCCAGTCCGGTTTCTTGATCCGGTTGAGGACGCCGAGCGCGATGAGCGAATCAAGTTCATTGAAGCCGTCGAAGGTAAGGATCGCGATGTGCATGGTGTCCGTGGAGTTCGTGCGTTGGAAGAAGGGGCGCGCCCATCGTAGGAGAGACGATCAATACAATCAAAAAATTGTCATGGATACATCCCGCGATGGCCGAAGCCCGCTACAAGCAACTGGTCGATCAACTCGCTGCCGAGATCCGCGCGGGGCGCCTGCAGCCCGGCACCCGCCTGCCCACGCACCGGCGGCTGGCCGAACGCCACGGGCTGGCGCTGGTCACTGCATCGCGCGTCTATGCGGAGCTCGAGGCCATGGGGCTGGTCAGCGGCGAGGTCGGCCGCGGCACCTTCGTGCGCGAGACCGTGCGGCCTCGCGGACCGGGTATCGACCAGCAGGCCGTGGCCGCGGGCCTGGTGGACCTGAACTTCAACTACCCCTCGCTGCCCGGACAGGCCGAGCTGCTGCGCGGCGCATTGCGCCAGCTTGCCGCCGGCGGCGAACTGGAAGCGATGCTGCGCTATGCGCCCCATGGCGGCCGGATGCACGAACGCGCCCGCGTTGCGCGGCACCTCGAGTCGCGCGGGCTGGCGGCCGAACCGTCGAGGGTGCTGATCGTCGACGGCGCGCAGCACGGGTTGGCAGTGACGGTCATGGCGCTGCTGCAGCCGGGCGACGTGATCGCGGTCGATGCCCTCACCTACCCGGGCTTCAAGGTGCTCGCCGAGGCGCAGCGGCTGGAGCTGGCACCCATTCCGGCATCCGGCCAGGGACCCGACCTTGACGCGCTGGAGCGCCTGTGCACGCAGCGCCGCGTGCGGGCCGTCTACACCATGCCGACCTTGCACAACCCGCTCGGCTGGGTGATGAGTGCGAGCCGGCGCCGCCGCCTGGCCGCCATCGCGCGGCGGCACGGCCTGCTCGTCATCGAAGACGCGGCCTACGCCTTTCTGGCCGACGACCCGCCTCCCCCGCTGGCGACGCTGGCACCGGAGACGACGGTGTACGTCTCGGGCTTGTCCAAGAGCGTGGCGACCGGGCTGCGCGTGGGCTTCGTCGTGGCCCCGGAAGCCTGGGTGCCGAAGATCGAACGGTCGATCCGGGCCACGACCTGGTGCAACCCCGGCGTGACCACGGCAATCGCCTGCGCGTGGCTGGAGGACGGCACCGTCGGCCGGCTCGAATCCGAGAAACGGCACGACGCCGCGACGCGGCAGGCCATTGCCGGCGACGCGCTCGCCGGGCTGCGCTGCGTGCGCCACCCGGCGTCGTACTTCGTCTGGCTGCCCTTGCCGGAAGAAACGCGCGCCGACCGCGTCGCGGCGGCGCTGATGCGCGATGGCGTGTCGGTGTCGACGGCGGAGCCTTTTGCCGCCTCGCAGCACGTGCCGCATGCGCTGCGGCTGGCGCTCGGCTCCGTCGGGTTGGACAGCCTGCGCAGTGCATTGCGGACGGTGCGCCGGGTGATTGCGGAACAGTCCTTCTGAGAGTGCCTGCAGAGGCGACACAGCCGTTTCATCGGGGGTGTCCATGCCGGCGAGTGGTGGCGAGGAGCCATCGCAAGCTATATTGCCTGCTCCCCAACCTGAGAGAAATCACCATGGCAAAAGCCTACTGGGTCAGTGCATACCGTGCCATCAAGGACGCCGACAAACTTGCGGCCTACGCAAAGCTGGCCGGCCCGGCAATCACCGCCGGTGGCGGACGCTTTCTGGCGCGAGGGCTGCCGGCCCAGGTCTACGAATTCGGACTGGCCCAGCGCACCGTGTTGGTCGAATTCGACAGCATCGATCATGCAAGATCCGTTCATGACAGCCCCGACTACCAAGCGGCGCTGGCTGCACTGTGCGACGGTGCCGAACGGGATCTGCGGATCATCGAAGGGGTGTGAGCAATCCCCGGCAAGGCGGGCGCGGAATGCGCGAATTTTCTTCTGGAGGACCGATGAACTACCAAGGCAGCTGTCACTGTGGCCGGATCGCTTTCGAAGTCGAGGGCGACATCCAAGGGGCAATGGCATGCAACTGCTCGATGTGCCAGCGCAAGGGGTCGTTGTTGTGGTTCGTGCCGCACGACCGGCTCAGGCTGAAGACGCCAGCCGAGGACATGAGCAACTACATGTTCAACAAGCACGTGATCTCGCATCGCTTCTGCCCGGTCTGCGGCATCCATCCCTTCGGCGAAGGCACCGATCCCAAGGGCAACAAGATGGCGGCCATCAACATCCGCTGCCTCGAGGGCATCGACCTTGAGGCGGTGCCGGTACAGCATTTCGACGGACGTTCGAAGTAAACCCGGCCCCTTGCTGCAACTCCGTCAAAGCCATTCGCACTCACAACAGGAACGAGGGATGGAAAGGGTGCAATCTCGGTGAGCAGAGCGGAACTGGGCGACGTTGCGCGTCCTTTCCGAGGTGTTGCACTTCACTTGGTCAGACGGCTGGGGGGTTTCCGCACCCCAGCCGTCGCCTTTTTGCCTCGCGTTCGCATCGATGCATGCGCACCGATGACCCGCTGCGAGGCGCAGCGATCGTTCATCCAGGCGGTGAGCGGAGGTGATGCCTTCCTTGCCCGCTCCGCAACGCCCGCGTCACCAACCGTGGAACCGTCCCCAGGTCTTCAGCGCGCCCTCTTCCGACAGCGCGTGATATTCGGGAAACTGGGCGCCCGTCGCGCAGGCGTGGTTCGGCAGAATGCGCAGCCGCGTGCCGACGGGAAAGCGCGCCGCGATGTCCGCGTCCGGCGTGCCTTCGCGCGAGAGGATGCCGTGCTCCTGGTTGGCACCGCTGAGCACGTAGCCATCCAGCACCTTGCCGTCGATACCGCAGACCTGCCCGTAGCCGAAGTCGCGCTTCTGCTTCTGCGTGCCGCGGTCGCGGCTCATGGCCATCCAGCCCGCGTCGACGATGGCCCAGCCCTTCTCGGCCTGGTGGCCGATCACCGTGGTGAGCACGCTCAAGGCAATGTCGGCCTCGGTGCACACGCCGATGTTGCGCATCACGAGGTCGAAGAACACGTACACGCCGGCCCGCACCTCGGTCACGCCATCGAGCGCCTGGGCCATCAGCGCCGTGGGCGTGGAGCCGACGCTGACCACGGGACATGGCAGGCCCGCGCCGCGCAGACGCTGTGCGGCGCGCACGCAGCCCGAGCGCTCCTGTTCGGCCATCGCCCTCAGGGCTTCTGGCGTGTCCAGCTCGTAGCTGGAGCCGGCATGGGTCATCACGCCGCCAAGGCGCATGCCGCCGTCGTGCAGCGCGTGTGCCACGTCGAGCAGCGCGTCTTCCTCGGGGCGGATGCCGCTGCGGTGGCCGTCGGTGTCGACCTCGATCAGCACGTCGAACACTTCGCCGTTCGCGCGGCCGAACGCGGCAATCGCCCGCGCCGATTCCACGCTGTCGGTGATGATGCCGAGCGCACAGCCTCGCCGGCGCAGGTCCAGCGCATACGGCAGCCGGTGCGGCGCCATGCCGACGGCATAGAGGATGTCGGTGAAGCCCCCGGCGAGGAACTGCTCGGCCTCCTTCAGCGTGGAAACGGTGATGCCCTGCGCGCCCGCGCCGCACTGCGCCTTGGCAACGTCGATGCATTTGCTGGTCTTCACGTGCGGGCGAAAGCGCACGCCGAGTTCGTTCATGCGCTGCTGCATGCGCGCGATGTTGTGCTGCATGCGCGCCTGTTCGATGAGGGCGGCGGGTGTGTCGATGGTGGAAAGGGTACTCATGGCCACCGACTGTACGTTTCAAGGCCGAGCCTGTGCTTCAATGCACTGTCATCAATCGTTAAGCAGAAGTTAATGATCCAGATCGAGGACATGCAGCTCGCCGCCGCCCTTTTGCGCGAACCCTCACTGAGCGCCGCGGCCCGCGCGCTCGACGTGACGCCGCCCGCGCTGTCGATGCGGCTGCGCAAGCTCGAAGCCGCGTTGGGCCTGTCGCTCGCCACCCGCACCGCACGGCGGCTGAGCCTCACGCCAGAAGGCGAACGCTTCGCGCGCGAGGCCGCCGCGCTGCTCGGGCAGATCGAGGGCCTGCGCGAATCGATGCAGCGCGACGACCGGCGGCTCACCGGCGCGCTGCGCATCGCCGCGCCCTTCGGCTACGGCCGGCAGTACATCGCGCCAATGCTGGCGCGCTTCGCCCGGCTGCATCCGGGGCTGCGCGTGCAGCTCGACCTGCGCGAAACCCCGTGGCCCGACCGGCACGACGCCGACGCGGTGATCCACATCGGCACGGTGCGCGATTCTTCATGGGTGGCGCGCACGCTGAGCGCCAACGAGCGCTGGCTGTGCGCGAGCCCGGACTACCTGCGCCTGCACGGCGTGCCGCGTGCACCGCGCGATGTGCTGGCGCACGGCTGCATCTGCATCCGGGAGAACGACGAAGACGTGACGCTGTGGCACGTGCGTCCGGCCAAAGGCGCAGCGGGGTCATCGGGCAAGCGGTCGGCCGCGCGGGAAACGCTGCGCATCTCGCCCGCCTACGTCACCAACGATGGCGGCGTGGCCCGGCAATGGGCCGAGCAAGGCATGGGCCTCGTGCTGCGTTCCGAATGGGACGCAGCCGACGCCGTCGCGCGCGGCACGCTGGTGCGCGTGCTGGCCGACTGGCAGTTCGACAGTGCACCGGTCACGCTGCTGGTACCGAGCCGCAAGGGCCGCACGGCGCGCGTGCAGGCCGTCGTCGGGTTCCTGGTCGAGAGCTTCGGGGCTGCGGGAAAGCAGCTGGGCGCATATCGATAGCCGGATTCGTCCACTGCCGCCCGCAACAGGACTACGATGTTTTGCGGCCGCCTTGCCGCCGCTGTCCAACCAACAACCTGAAGGAGACCGATCCCATGTCCAACCATGTCTACAAATCGCTCGAACTGACGGGCTCCTCGCCGACGAGCATCGAAGATGCCGTGCAGGTGGCCATCGCCAAGGCGCACGAGACGGTGCGCAACATCCAGTGGTTCACCGTGACCGAGACACGTGGGCATGTGGTCGACGGCAAGGTGGCGCACTGGCAGGTGACGCTGAAGATCGGCTTCACGCTGGAGTGAAGCGAACGGGCGCGCAGGCCCGCTAGCGCAAGTACCCCAGGTCCCGCAGGTCGGAGCGCACGGCCGAGCGATCCACCCCTTGTATCGGCAGGCTCACGAGCAGTTCCAGCCGGCGGCGCAGCGAGAACAGCATCTGGATCGCGTCGTGCGCGATCTTGTCGAGGTCGCTGCCATCGGCCACGTCCGGGTAGGCCCACAACGCCGCGTCGGGCTGGCCGGGCCATGGCGGCTGGCGGGATTCGGTGGTCGCATCCAGCGTGATGACGAAGTCTGCCGCCGCTGCATTCGCGCGCACCAGTTCGTCCCAGCTGCGCGGCGGCCGCAGCGGCACGGGGATGCTCGTGCTCTTCAATGCGGCGACGGCTGCGGGATGGAACTCGCGGGCGACCTGCCCGGGTTGACCGCAGGAAGATGCCGAGAACCGCTTCGGGTCCAGGTGCGCGAGGCACGCTTCGGCCAGGATGCTGCGTAATGAATTTCGTCGCGAGACGAAGATCACGCCGATACGTTTTTGCATGGAACCTTGACTATAGCCAAGCGCGCTGAATCCGTCCTGACCACCGCACTGCACAACGGCCGGCGAACGGTGCAGACTTGGGGGCATGGACAAGCATTTCCTGAACCCGCTTTTCGCGCCCGCCTCCATCGTGGCCTTCGTCGGCCACGCCGACGATCCGGGCGGCCAGACTCCGGCGGGCCACACGCTGCGCGAGGCCTTTCGCACCGACCGCTTCGACGGCACATTGCGCTTTCTGGACGTGCGCACCAAGGGCACGCTCGAAGAGTTGGCCCAGACCCACGCCGACCTCGCACTGATCGCGCTGGCGCCGCGCGACGTGGCGGCCGCGCTTGAAATCGCAGGGCGCATCGGCTGCACGGCGGCAGCGGTTCTTTCGAGCGGCATCGGCGCGGACCAGGCGGCTCAGTGGCGCAAGATCGCGCAGCGCGAAGGGGTGCATCTGCTGGGGCCGAACTCGCTCGGTTTCCAGCGGCCGCTGCTGCATCTGAATGCGAGTGCGGCCGGTCCGCTGGCCAAGCCGGGGCCGCTCGCACTGGTGTCGCAATCGGGTGCGCTCACGGCCTCGATGCTCGACTGGGCGCGGCAGAACGGCGTCGGTTTTTCCAGCGTGGTGTCGCTGGGCCCGCACACCTCGGTCGACATTCCGCAGGTGCTCGACTTCCTCGCCAACGACCAGGCCACGCACAGCATCATCGTGTACCTCGAAGGTATTGCCGACGCGCGCCGCTTCATGAGCGCGCTGCGTTCGGCCTCGCATGCGAAGCCGGTGGTGGTGCTCAAGGCCGGCCGCAAGCCCGCGGGCAACGAGGCCGCGCAGACACACAGCGCGGCCATCGTGGGCAGCGACGACGTGTTCGATTCCGCTTTGCGCCGCGCGGGCGCCGTGCGCGTGCGTTCCTTCGTCGAACTGTTCTCGGCCGCCAAGTGCCTGGCCTCGCGCTACCGCCCCGTGGGCAAGCGGCTTGCGGTGGTCACCAACGGCGGCGGCCCCGGTGTGCTGGCGGCCGACTGGATCAACGAGATCGGGCTCGACCTGGGCAAGCTCTCCGCACCCGCGCAGAAAGTGCTGCAGCCCGCCCTGCCCCCGCTCGCCTCGCTGGCCGACCTGATCGACCTTTCTGAAGAGGCCCTGCCCGCACACTACCGCGCCGCCATCGACGCAGCCTCGGCCGACAGCCAGGTCGACGGCGTGCTCGCCATCTTCTCGCCCAAGGCCGGCGCCGATGCGGCCGCCACCGCAAAAGCGCTGGCGGACATTCCGCGGCCGATGAACAAGCCGCTGCTGGCCTGCTGGATGGGCGACTCTTCCGTCGGCAAGGCGCGCTCGGTGCTGGCCGAGGCAACCATCCCGAGCTTTCGCACGCCAGAGGCCGCGGTGGGCGCCTTCGGCAACATCGCGGCCTTCTACCAGAACCAGCAGTTGCTGCAGCAGACGCCGCCGCCGCTGTCGGCGCTGGCCAAGCCCGACATCGAGGGCGCGCGCCTGCTGATCGAAAGCGTGCTGGCCGAGCGGCGCCGTGTGTTGACGGAGATGGAATCGAAGTCGCTGCTGTCGTCCTTCCACATTCCGATCACGCGCACGATGCTCGCGCGCAGCGCCAGCGAGGCGATGATGATCGCGACGCAGCTTGGCTTTCCGGTGGCGCTGAAGATCGATTCGCCCGACATCCCCCACAAGTCGGACGTCGAGGGCGTCGCGCTCAACGTGATGAACGGCACCGGCGCGCGCGACACCTACATCGAGATGATGGAGCGCGTGGCCCGCCTCGCGCCCGAGGCGCGCATCAACGGCGTGACCGTGCAGAAGATGGTGCGGGCGCGGCGCGGCCGCGAGATCTACGTGGGCATGGTGACCGACGAGCCCTTCGGCCCGGTCATCGTCTTCGGTGCGGGAGGCACCATGATCGAGCTGCTGAACGACCGCGCGATGGAGCTGCCGCCGCTCAACCAGTTTCTCGCGCACCGGCTCATCGAGCGCTCGCGCGTGGCGCAGACGCTGGGTGAATGGCGCGGCGCGAGTGCCGTGAACATGGAAGCGATCGAAGACGTGCTGCTGCGCGTGTCTGAAATGGTGTGCGAGCTGCCCGAGCTGCGCGAGATGGATATCAACCCGATCATCGTGGACGAGTCGGGCGCGGTGTCCGTCGATGCGCGCATCGTGATCGGCAGCAGCACGCAGGCGGCGGCGGGCCACCTGGGCAACGGCTACCAGCACCTGGCGATCATGCCGTACCCCGCGCGCTACCGGCGCGAGTGGCCCCTGCCGGGCACCGGCGGCGGCACCTACATCGTGCGGCCGGTACACCCCAACGACGCCCAGATGCTGCAGGCGCTGGTGCAGGGCCTGTCGCCCGAGAGCCGCTGGTTCCGCTTCGTCTCGCGCTTCCACGAACTGCCGCCGTCGATGCTGTCGCGCTTCACGCTGATCGACTACGACCGCGAGATGGCGCTGGTGGCGGTGATGCTGGAGCGCAGCGTGTCGCCCGAAGGCACCGTGCTCGAGAGCGAGCACATCGTGGGGGTGTCGCGCTACGTCACCAACCCCGACCAGACCAGCTGCGAGTTCTCGCTGGTGGTGGCCGACGAGTTCAGCGGCAAGGGCATCGGCTCGCGGCTGATGGAAAGCATCATCGACGTGGCGCGCGACAAGGGCCTTGCGGAAATCGACGGGCTGGTGCTGGCCAACAACCCCGACATGCTGAAGCTGGTGCGGCGGCTGGGCTTCACGGTGAGGCCCTTCCCCGAGGACCCGGACTTCAAGCTCGTGACTTACATGCTGTAGGGCTCGCCTTCTCTTGAAAAAAAACGGGCCGAAGGCCCGTTGAAAAGTCGCCCGTCGAATTGCAGAAAGCGCAACCCGACTCCAACTCACCTCGAACTCAATGCCTCAGGGTCTCCCCTCTCTCTCCATCCTCCAGTTCAAAGCGCCCGCCAACCGAGTTCCGGCGCGATGCGGCCAGACAAGTCGGTCAGGATCTGTTCGTATTCCGCACCGCTGAAGTTGTAGGGCAGCTCCACACGCAATTCGCTCACATGCGGCAGCACCGGGTCGTGCCGCAGGCGCTCCAGGATTTCGTCGGAGGTACCCACGAGGTCGCCCGCGAACAGCGTGCGCCGCTCGCCCTGCGGCGTCAGCGTGCGTTCGACGCGGCCGGCCGCAAACTCGCGGTAGCGCTTGCGCGTGGCGGCATCGGCGCCATCGAGCGGCACGATCACGCGGCCCAGCGCCACCCTGCCCCTGCGCCCATCCGCTTCGCTGGCGCGATAGCGCTCGACGAGGCCCAGCTGCGCCTGCAAAAAGTCGTCGGTGGTCTCGCCCGACAGCACATTGCCCAGCAGCAGGTTGAACGCATTGCGTCCCGCCCACTCGACCGAGCGCAGCGAACCGCCGCCGTACCAGAGCCGGTCGGTCAAGCCCTGTGGGTACGGTTGAATGCGCGGCCGCACGCGACCGCCGGCCGACTCGACAAAAGTCTGCTCATCGCCAAGCAGCGTGTCCTCCAGGTTGGCCTTGAGCCGCCCGACGCGCTTGTGCGTGAAGTCGACGGTGTTCGGCGCCGCGTCGTAGAAGCGGTTGCCCAAGAGCGCGCCATGCTGCGGCGCGCCCGCGCTCAGGCCCACCTGCAGCCGGCCGCGCGAGAGCACGTCGACCGTGGCGAGGTCTTCGGCAAGCCGGAACGGATTCTCGTAGCCCATCTGGATCACTGCCGCGCCCAGCTCGATGCGACGCGCACGCTGCGTTGCGGCGGCCAGGAAGGTCGCGGCCGACGACACGCCGCGCTCCAGGTGCCGCTGCCGCACCCATGCACCGTTGAAGCCGAGCTTCTCGCCGAATTCGAAGAGCTTCAGCGCGGCTTCGAGTCCGGTGTGCGGATCGCCCTCGGCGTAGTTGCCGGGCGTGAGGAATGCAAGATGGCGGATGCTCATGGCGCGAACTTCGGCAAACCGGGCGGGTTGGTCTCCGACTTCGGCAAGGCTTCTTCCACGAGGCTCCAGCGCGCCAGGGCCTTGGCGTAGGTGCCGTTGCGGATCAGGCCATTGGCCGCGGTGGTCAGCGCCACCGCGAGGCCGCTGCCCTTGCGCGTGGCAATGGCCACGTCCGACTTCAGCGGCCAGCCCGCGTTGACCGTTCCGACCAACCGGATCTGCCCGTTCTTCGCAGCCTCATAGGCCTGCGGCGCATTCGGATTGAAGTTGGCATCGACCCGCTTGGTGACCACCGCCAGCGTGCGCGTCACATCATCGTCGTAGTACTGGATCTCGACGGGCTTCAAACCCGCCGCAACGTTCTGCCGGTTCCACTCGAGCAGGATGCGCTCCTGGTTGGTGCCGGCGCCGGTCGTCAGCTTGAGGCCCGCCACGTCCTTCGGCTCCTTGATCGACTTGATCGCGCTGTCGGTGCGCACATAGAAGCCATGCAGGCCGAGGCGGTAGGTCGAGAAGTCGAACTTCTCCTTGCGCTGCTCGGTCACGCCCACGTTGGAGATCACCGCGTCGTACTTACCCGAGCTCAGGCCCAGCGGCCAGTCGGCCCAGGCGATGGGCTGCAGGTCGAGCTTCAGGCCCAGCGCATCGGCGATGAGCAGCGCGAAGTCGGCGTCGAAGCCGACGACCGTCCTCGCGTCGGTGGCGTAGGTCGAGATGGGTGGGGCGAACGGCGCAATGGCGACGGTCAGCACGCCTTCCTTCACGAATCTGAAGCTCGGTGGAATGGCATTGACGGCTTCCGCGTCCTTGCCGGCGCGCAGACGGCTGCGCTGTTCGGGGCTGAAGTCGAACTTGTCGGCAGCCTGCACCGCGCCGGCAACCAGCGCGAGTGCGACGAAGCTGCGGGCGATCCAGGCGCCCGGTGCGTACTTGAAAGTCATGCCCGTCGCTCAGTTCTTCGGCAGGCCTGGCGGATTGGTGCGCGAGGCCTCGATGGCTTCGGAATTCAGATTCCAGCGCGAAAGCGCCTTGGCGTAGTTGCCGTTCCTGATCTGCGCGTTCAGTGCGAGCGTGATGGCGTCCGCAATGCCCGAGCCCTTGCGTGAAGTGACTGCAATCTCGGCGTTCTGCGGCCAGCCGCCGGAGAACACACCCGCGAGCTTCGTCTTGCCGTCGCGCGCCTCATAGGCCGCGATGGCGTTCGGGCCCACGTACGCATCGGCGCGGCCCGACTGGATCGCCAGCCGCTGCACCACATCGTCGTCGTAGTACTGGATCTCGACCGGCTTCAGCCCGGCCGCCACGTTCTGCTTGTTCCAGCGCAGCAGGATCTGCTCCTGGTTGGTGCTGGCCGACACGATCACCTTCAGACCCGCAATGTCCTTCGGCTCCTTGATGGCGCCAAGCTTGCTGTCGGACTTCACGTAGATGCCGATCTGGTCGTTGCGGTAAGTGGAGAAGTCGAACTTCTCCTTGCGCTCTTCGGTCACTGTCACGTTGGACACCACCACGTCGAACTTGCCCGACTGCAGGCCCAGCGGCCAATCGGCCCAGGCGGTGGACACCAGCTCCAGCTTGCGGCCGAGGCTGTCGGCCACCAGCTGGGCGATGTCGGGGGCGTTGCCCACGGGCGTCTTCGTGTCGGTCGCATAGGCCGCGAACGGCAGGCGGCCGGTGGTCGTGCCGACGACGAGCACGCCCTCCTTCTGGAACTTGAAGTCCTTCGCGAGCTTGACGGCCTCGTCGAGCTTCTGCGCGCGCGGCCGGCCGGCCTGCTCGGGGCTCAGGTCGGCGGCGGGTTGCGCCAGGGCAGCCAGGGGCAGCAACGTCGCCAGAAGAGCGGACAGGATGTTTCGTCGATGGGTCATGAAGAGCGATGCAGTAGAGAAAGAAAAGGATGAGGAATCAAAGAACCTTGGCCAGGAACTCAGCCGTGCGCGGATGCTCCGGCGCGTTGAACACCTTGTCGGGCGTGCCGGTTTCGAGAATGCGGCCGCGCTCCATGAAGACGATGGTGTCGGCCACCTCGCGCGCAAAACCGATCTCGTGCGTCACGATGACCAGCGTGGTGCCCGAGCGCGCCAGCTCCTTGATGACGGCCAGCACCTCGCCCACAAGCTCGGGGTCGAGCGCCGAGGTGGGCTCGTCGAACAGCAGCACCTTGGGCTTGACCGCGAGCGCGCGCGCGATGGCCACGCGCTGCTGCTGGCCGCCGGAAAGCTGGCGCGGATAGGCATGCGTCTTGTCGCCCAGGCCCACGCGCCCCAGCAGCTCGGAGGCCAGTGCCTCGGCTTCGGCGCGCGGCAGGCCGCGCACCGACACCGGCGCCTCGACGATGTTCTCCAGCACCGTGAGGTGCGGGAACAGGTTGAAGTTCTGGAACACCATGCCCACGTCAACGCGGCGCTTGAGGATTTCCTTCTCGTGCAGCTCGTAGAGCGTGTCCGCGTCGCGGCGGTAGCCGATGAGTTCGCCGTCGATGGCAATGAAGCCGTCGTCCACGCGCTCCAGGTGATTGATGACGCGCAGCAGCGTCGACTTGCCCGAGCCCGACTGGCCGAGGATGACCGTCACGCTGCCCTGACCCACGGTGAGCGTCACGTCGTCGAGTACCTTGAGCGTGCCGAAGCTCTTCGAAACGCCGTGGATCGTGACCTCGCCGCCCCGCGTGAGCGGATCGGTCCAGCGCGGCACCTGCGCGGGGGCGTCGGCGGCGACCGGCGCTCCGGTCACGGGTGCCACGGTCGGCGCCTTCGATCGCCACAGGCCACGCACCACGCCACCGAGCCACGAACGCGGCGGATGGCGCAGCGCGCCGCGCGAAAAATACCGCTCGATGTAGTGCTGCGCCACCGACAGCACCGTGAGGATGATGAGGTACCACACCGTCGCCACCATCAGCAGCGGAATCACTTCGAGGTTGCGCCGGTAGATGATCTGGATCGTGTAGAACAGCTCGGGCAGCGCCAGGATGTAGAGGTTCGACGTGCCCTTGGCCAGCCCGATGATGTCGTTGAAGGCCGTCGGCAAGATCGTGCGCATCGCCTGCGGCAGCACGATACGCAGCGACTGCCTTCCGCGCGACAGCCCCAGTGCAGCCGCCGCTTCGAGCTGCCCCTGCTCCACCGAAAGGATGCCGCCGCGCACGATCTCCGAGGCAAAGGCCGCCTGGTTCAGCGTGAGGCCCACCAGTGCCGCCACGAACGGGCTGATCAGCTGCGTGGTCGGGTACGAGAAGAAGGTGACGTCGGTGCCCGGAATGCCCAGCGCTACGGTCTCGTAGAGGTAGCCGAGGTTGTTGATGATCAGCAGCAGCACGATCACCGGAATCGACCGGAAGATCCACGTGAACACCCATGACAGCCGCGCCAGCAGCGGCGAGCGGGAGACGCGTGCCAGCGCCAGCCCGGTGCCGAAAAAGAAGCCGAGCAACGCGCCCAGCGCCGTCAGCAGCAGCGTGCGGCCCAGCCCTTCGAGCACCGGCTGCGCAAAGAACCATTCGGCGAACACGCCCCAGCCCCAGCGCGGGTTGGTGAGCGTCGAATGCAGCACGATGCCGATGACCGCCACGGCAAAGATGGTGCCGGCCGTGCGGGCCGGGTACTTCGCCGGCACGACGCGGAAGTGCGAGTAGTCGCCCTTGGCGGGTGCTGGCGCTGCTGCCGCGCGCGGCGGTTGAGGCACGCGAACGGGCGCGGGGCTGCGCGGCTCGCTGCCGGCGTCGAGGACGGTCGTGTTCATCGCTGTACCGCCTCGGCTCGTTGCGCGGCCGGACGGCCGTGATGGCGCCCCGTGTCCAGGTGCTTCTCGAAAGGCAGCTTGCGCGGCGTTTCGGGGTCGATGGGCGGATCGAACAGCGCCGTGTAGCCATGGCCGAGGTACAGGCCCACGGCCTCGGGCTGGCGAAAGCCCGTCGTCAGGTAGATGCGCTCATAGCCCTGCCGCAGCACCTGCGCCTCCAGCTCGGCAAGCACCTTGCTGGCCAAACCCTGCCGCCGCAGGTCTGCATGCGTCCACACGCGCTTGAGTTCCGCCGTGCGCTCGTCATGGCGCATGAAGGCGCCACCGCCGATGGCGATGCCGTCCCGCAGCAGCAGCACGAAGTTGCCGCCGTGCGACGGCGCAAACACCTCGGCCGGATAGCGGTCTATCTCGCGCGGCGCGCCGGGCTCGCGCAGCACGTCGCCATAGCGGCTGTCGTACTCAAACGAAAGGCCTTCGAGCAACGGCTTTGCGCGCGGGTCGAGCGGCGTGGTGTAGAGGAAGTGTTCGTTCATGCGGTTCGTCTCCGTCTCCTTGCGGTTCACTCCCATCAGGCGACCTTCTTTTTCGCTGCGGGTGCGTCGTCTTGCGCGGCGTAGCGGCTCGCCTTGCGTGGCAGTCCCAGGTGGTCGCGCAGGGTGACGCCAGGCAGTTCTCGCTGGTAGCGCCCGCGCGCCTCCAGCACCGGAATCACGAACTCGATGAAGTCGTCCAGGCCCTGCCCCAGCACCGGGAAACCGAGGATGAAGCCATCGGCCGCGCCCTCGTCCACCCAGCGGATGATCTCGTCGGCGATGCGCTCGCCGGTGCCTACAAACTGCGTGCGCGGCGTGGCCACTTCGAGCGCCACTTCGCGCAAGGTCTGGCCATTGGCCTTCGCGTTGGCCTTGATGCGGTCGGTGGTCGAGCGAAAACTGTTGCGGCCGATTTCGTCCAGCTCGGGGAACGGCGCGTCCAGCGGGTACTGGCCGAAGTCGTGATGATCGAAGAAGCGACCCAAGTAGGCCAGCGCCTCCTCCACCGTCAGCAGTTCGCGGATGGCGCGGTACTTGGCCTCGGCTTCTTCCTCGGTGGCCGCGACCACGGGACCGATGCCGGGGAATATCTTCACGTCGTCGGCCTGACGGCCCTGCGCGACCGCACTGGCCTTCACCTGCCGCAGGAAGCTGCGCGTGTCTTCCAGCGAAGGTGAATGCGTGAACACCGCGTCCGCATACTTGCCCGCGAGACCGACACCCGCGTCCGACGATCCGGCCTGGAAAATCACCGGCTGGCCCTGCGGCGAGCGCTGGATGTTCAGCGGGCCCGATACCTGGAAGAAGCGCCCCTTGTGGTCCAGCGTGTGGAGCTTCTCGCGCTCGAAGAACTGGCCGGTCTCGCGGTTGCGCGCGAAGGCATCGTCGTCCCAGCTGTCCCACAGGCCCTGCGTGACGGCAAGGTACTCGTCGGCGATCTCGTAGCGCAGCGCGTGCTCGGGGTGGCTGCGGCTGTAGTTCTTCGCGCTGCCTTCGAGCGGGGTGGTCACCACGTTCCAGCCCGCGCGGCCGCCGCTGATCAGGTCGAGCGAGGCGAACTGGCGCGCCACCGTGAACGGGTCGCTGTACGAACTGGAAACGGTACCCGCGAGGCCGATCTTCGAGGTCACGGTGGCGAGAGCCGAAAGAATCGAGATCGGCTCGAAGCGGTTGAGGAAATGCGGGATCGACTTCTCGTTGATGTAGAGCCCGTCCGCCACAAATGCGAAGGCGATGCCGGCCGCTTCGGCCCTCTGCGCGGTGCGCACGAAAAAGTCGAGGTTGACGCTGGCGTCGGCCGGCCCGCCCGGATGCTTCCATGAATTCATGTGGCTGCCGGCACCCTGCAGCATGACGCCGAACTTGATGTTGCTCATGACGATCGTTCTTGTGAGGTTGAAGGAAAGGCTCAGGCCAGCGCCGGTTCGCGCGCCTTGGCAAGCAGTTCGACGCAGGCGTGGCGCTCGGCGAAACCGGCCACGGGGATGTCTATGACGAACTCCTCGATGCCGTAGCGCTCGCTCAACCCGTCGAGCGCGTCGCGCACCTCTTCGCCGGAACCTGCGATCACATGCGGGCGGCGTTCTTCGGTGCGGTAGTCGCTCACGCCGGCCTGCCGCGCAAACTCGGCGGCCGCCTCGAGGCTCGGCAGGTTGACGCTCTGGCCCGTGGACAGGTGCACGCGAAAGCTGCGCAGCGCACCGACAAGCTCCGCGGCCTTCTCGTGCGTCTCGGCCGCGAAGGCGAAGAGCGCGAGCAGCGGCGCGCGGCCCGTCTCGGCACGGTAGGCCTCGATCGATTGCGCAAGGTTCACCGGGTCGCCGTTGAAATGCCCCGCATAGGCAAAGTCCCAGCCGAGGCGCGCCGCCAGCACCGCGCTTTCAGGACTGCCGCCGAGCAGCACGCGCTGCGGCAGCTGCGGGGGATTGGGCGTGGCCACCACGCCGGCCAACGCATGGCCGGAGGCAATGCCATCGTGCAGGAAGGCATCGAGCTCGGCCAGGCGCAGCCCGAAGTCCTCGCCCTTCGCCTTCACCGGATCGTGCAGCCATTGCAGCGCCTTGCTCGTCAGCGGCAGGCCGCCGGGTGCCTTGCCGATGCCCAGGTCCACGCGCCCCGGTGCCAGCGAAGCCAACACGCGGAAGGTCTCGGCCACCTTGAACGGGCTGTAGTGCTGCAGCATGACGCCACCCGTGCCCACGCGGATTCGCGAGGTCTTCGCGAGCACGTGCGCTGCCAGCACCTCGGGGGCGGAGCCCGCGTAGTTCCTGTTGCCGTGATGCTCGGCGAGCCAGTAGCGGTGGTAGCCCAGCCGCTCCGCGCTTTGCGCGAGCGCAATGGTGTGCTGGAACGCTTGAGCGGCGTCGGCGCCTTCTGGGATCAGGCTCTTGTCGAGCAGGGACAGCGAGTAGGACACGGTGTGCGGCGAAAGACGCCTCGGAAAGAATTGATGCAAATTCTCCGAGGCATCGCGCGCACCGTTTGCGCTGAATTTCTATATCGATATTTGCTGAATGCTCAGTCGCGCACGTGGGACAGGATCGATTGCACGGCCTCATGCGCGCTGAGGCTTGCGGTGTCGATGACGAGGCGTTGGGTGGTCCAGGGCGCGTAGTCGTGGCGCTGCACGGACGCCCACGCCGGCGGCACGAGGCCCGGCACGTCGACGCTGCGCTGCTCGACGCGGCGCCGATGTTCGGCGATATCGCGCGCGATGGTGGTCTTGCCCGTGCCCGGCAGACCGCCCAGGACGATCAGCATCTTCTCTTGTCTCCAGGTTCATGGCCCTGGCGCCAAGTTCACCACGAATGCGGCAGCAGGGCCAGCACCGCGGCCGCATGCAGCCGCCGCAGCGCCCGCACAGGCACATAGCCGTGTGGTGCCCGGCGCGCCACTTCGCGTGCCGAGCGCGGCGGAATGCGCCAGGCAGTGGCTGTCAGGGCAAGAACTTTGCGGCCCTGGGCCGACGGAGAAAGATGAAAGGTACGCAGTGGCATGGCAATGGTCGAACGAACGCTTCGGCCGATTCTGCGCAGTGCCACCGCCTTTCCAAAGACGGATTCCAAGTTACCTGATGAGGTTCGCGATGGAGGGGCTCAGGCGAAGTCGGTCGATGGCGTCTCCCAGGGATTGCATATGCGTGCGCGGCTTTCTTCGTTGGGTGGCTTCGTCCGCCAATCCTGAGCGGGCTGTGGTTCGGGTTCGGACTTGGGGCGAGCCGGTAGAGTTGCACCGTTCCATCGCACAGCTTTTCTCCCGAATGAAAAACCTCACCATTGCCCCCGCCACGCCTGAAGAAATCCGCTCTAGCGAGCTCGGCCTCAAGCTGCGCCACTACAACTATGGCTTCGTCGGCGAGTACCCCGAACAGCAGTACATCCGCCTCAACGCAAGGGACGAGAACGGGCGTCTCCTCGGTGGCCTGCGCGGCTTCGTGTTTCTCTACTGGCTCAACATCGAAGTGCTCTTCGTCGAAGAAGACGCGCGAGGCTCGGGCCTTGGCACCCGCCTGCTGGCCGAGGCCGAGCAGCAAGCCATCGCGCTGGGCGCGAAGAACGCAAAGCTGGACACCTTCGAGTGGCAGGCGCGCCCGTTCTACCTGAAGCACGGCTACGAGGAGTACGCCCGCATCGACGATTACGCGCCCGGCTTCTACCTGGCGTACATGAAGAAGTCGCTGCTGCGCTGAAGCGGCCTACTTCGGCGCCGGCTTCCCAGCCCCGACCGCATGGCTCTCCAGTCCTTCCTTCGGCAGCAGCAACGCCAGCGCGACCACACCCAGGCTCACGGTCAGCATCGCCACAAAAGTCAGATGCAGCGAACCGCCCAGCGCCAGGCGAATGCCCGCGTCATTGGCCTCCGAACCCTGCACACCCTGCAGCAGCAGGCGCAGTTGGTCGTCGGTGAACATCGGGCTGCCATCCCCGCGCGTCAGCCCGAAATTGAAGACTGCGCCGAAGAAGGCCGCGCCCAGCGCACTGCCAAGGTTGCGGGAGAACACGTTCGACGCCGTGGCGATGCCGCGCTGCGCAAGATCGACGCCTTCCTGGATCAGGATCAGCGAACTCAGGCTCATCACGCCCATGCCCAGGCCGATGACGAAGGAGCCGATGGCGGGCAGCACCGGCGAGCTGCCTGACGCGAGCAGGACGAAGGTCGAGGTGCCCACCGGAATCAGCGCTGCACCGACCACCACCATGCGCCACAGGCCGATGCGATGGAAGGTGCGCGAGGTCAGCGTCGCACCGATGGGCCAGCCGAGCATCACCATCGTGAGCGTGAGGCCGGCCGTGACCGACGAGCGCTCGAGCACCACCTGCACGTACATCGGCAGGAAGGTCGTGATGCCGATCAGCACCATGCCGGCCAGCATTGCCGCGCCGTTGACGGCGGCGATCATCCGCGCGCCCCAGAGCTTCAGCGACATCATCGGGTCGGTGGCACGGCGCTCCTGCGCGATGAACAGCACGAGCGTGACGACGAACAACCCGGCCCACGCGAGTGCCACGCCCGAATTGCCGACGCCGAATTCCGTCAGCGCGATCATCAGCGCCGCAATGCCGATGGTGAACAGCACCGCGCCCACCATGTCGATGGACGAGCGGCGCACCGTCGGCGCTTCGTGCAGGAAGAGCCAGAAGCCAGCCGCGGCCGCCAGGCCGATGGGCACGTTGACCCAGAAGATCCAGGCCCAGGACAGCTTCTGCACGATCAGTGCGCCGATCATCGGCCCCACCACAGCCGACACGGCCCAGACGCTCGCAAGCCAGCCCTGCACCTTGCCGCGTTCGCGCACCGGATAGAGATCGCCCACGATGGTGAGCGCCACCGGCTGGATGGCGCCCGCGCCGATGCCCTGGATGAGCCGGAAGCAGATCATGGCCGGCATCGACCACGCGAAACCCGCCAGCACCGACCCGAGGACGAAGACGGCGATGCCCACGAACATGATGGGCTTGCGGCCGTACAGGTCCGAGAGCTTGCCGAACACCACAGTCATCGCGGTCTGCGCCAGCAGGAAGGAGGCGAACACCCAGCTGTACAGATGCAGTCCGCCCAGTTCGGAGGCGATCTGCGGCATGACGGTGGAGACGATGGTGGCTTCGATGGCCACCATCGCCATGGAGGCCATGATCGAGGCGATGACGAGGGGGCGGTTTGTTGTTCTGTTGGTGGAAGTCATGAGCCGTGCATGCTATAGACGGCTTGAGCCCTTGTCCGGCGCTCAAGCTCTAGGGGCTTCCGAACGAGGTGCCGTCGTAGATATAGCGGCGCGACCACGGCAGCGTGTTCGCCGGCCGCCCTGCCTTGCGGCCCACGACCTGGTAGATGGCCACGTCGTCGTTCTCGAAGGCATAGGCGCAGCCCGCGAGGTAGATGCGCCAGATACGGAATTTTTCTTCGTCGACGAACGCGCGCGCCTTCTCGCTGTTGGCTTCGTAGGCATCGCTCCAGCAGCGCAGCGTGCGCACATAGTGGCGGCGCAGGTTCTCCACGTCGAAGGCTTCGAGGCCGCCCTGCTGCATGGCCTGCAGCGCGAGGCTGATGTGCGGCAGCTCGCCGTTGGGGAACACGTAGCGGTCGATGAAGTCGCCGCCGCCGTACGACATGCCGCCGCCGGCGGGGTCGGACGAGGTGATGCCGTGGTTCATCACCACGCCGTCGTCTGCAAGCAGCTCCTGCACGCGCCTGAAGTACGCAGGCAGGTTCCTGCGGCCCACGTGCTCGAACATGCCGACGCTGGTGATGCGGTCGAACCGGCCGGTCACGTCGCGGTAGTCCTGCAGGCGGATCTCGATGCGGTCGTGCAGGCCGGCGGCCTTCACGCGTTCGGTCGCCAGCTCCAGCTGGTTCCGAGAGAGCGTCACCCCCACGCAGCGCGCGCCGAATTTCTGCGCCGCACGGATCGCCAGAGCGCCCCAGCCGCAGCCGATGTCGAGCAGCGTCTGGCCCGGCTTCAGTTCGATCTTGGTGAGGATGTGGTCTATCTTCTTCAGTTGCGCAGTGGCCAAGTCCTCGTCGCCGTTCTCGAAGTAGGCGCATGAATAGACCATGTTCGGATCGAGCCACAGCCGATAGAACTCGTTGGAGACGTCGTAGTGGTACTGGACGGACTTCCTGTCCGACGACCTCGTGTGCGCGAAATGGCGCGCCATGTTCCGCAGCGCCCCGCCGTGCTTGTCGATCGACGTCCTGGCGAGGCCGTAGGCGATGTCGATGACGTCGCTGAGCTTGCCCTCGATGTCGATCTTGCTCTTGACGTAGGCCTCGCCGAGGTTGTCGAGCGTGGGATGCAGCATCAGCGGCAGCGCGGCGGGCGTCTTCACGTGCAGCGTGACCGAAGGCCCGCTGAAGGTGCCGAAGTCGTAGGACTGGCCGTCCCACAAGGTAAGCCGCACAGGCAGGTTGGCGCGTTCGCGGACCACGTCGCTCCATCGTGCCAGCTTCTTTTGCCAAAGCATGCATTACTCCGTGTTGCTGCAGCGAACAAAACAATAGCGAAATTCCGCGAAACCTGCATGGCAGGGGCGACGTGCGAACCGCGGCAGGTGCTACCGCGCGTCCAGTGCATGGCTGGACCAGATGCCCGGCGCGGCCGCCGCAAGCACCACGTAATTCCACGTCGGGTCGCGCATCGGCTCGGGCTGGCGGATGTGCTGGACGCCTTTGTAGAACGAAACGCCGCCGCCCAGCCCGAAGATCAGCACCGCGACGATGAGGCTCCAGAAGTACAGCTCCTTGCCGTGCCCGAACGGATGCCTTCCGACAGCATGGCCGAGCTGCCGGTGATGCCCGCGACGATGAACTTGGCGATCTTCGAATCAGCCATGCGGCGGCGCGCCGGCCATGCTGCCCGGCCGGTTCACGCAGCCTCCATCGAGGCCGCCCCCATCGCGTCGTTGCCTGCCTCGCCGAGCCAGCGGCGCTTGTCGCGCAGCGGCGGCGCGCCGAACATGCGGCCGTACTCGCGCGCGAACTGCGACGGGCTTTCGTAGCCCACGTTGTGCGCGGCGCTCGCCACGTCGGCGCCGGCGATCAGCATCTGCCGGCGCGCCTCCTGCAGGCGCAGCTGCTTCTGGTACTGCAGCGGGCTCATCGCGGTGACGGCCTTGAAGTGGTGATGGAATGACGACACGCTCATGTGCACCGCCCGCGCCATGTCTTCCACCCGCAGCGACTGCGCGTAGTTGACGCGCAGCGCGCTGATGGCTTTCGCGATGCGCTGGGTGTGGCTGTCCTGCAGCGCGATCTGCCGCAGCCGCGCGCCCTCGCCGTTGACCAGCAGGCGGTACATGATCTCGCGCTTGATGAGCGGCGCCATGATCGGCACGTCTTCCGGCGTATCGAGCAGCCGCAACAGGCGCAGCACGGGTTCGAGCACCGGCATGGCGATGCGGTTGACGTACATGCCGCGCGAGGCTGGCGCATTGGCCTTGGCGGGCAGCTTCTCGTCGCCGATGAGCTCGCCGATTTCGTCGAGGGCCAGTTCCAGCCGCACGCCGAGGTAAGGCTCCTTCTCGCTCGTCACGCACACCTGGCCGCACACCGGCAGGTCGACCGAGGTGACGAGGTAGTGCATCGGGTCGTACACGTAGATGTCGTCGCCCACGATGATCCGCTTGGAACCCTGCGCGATCAGGCCCAGCGCCGGAGACGCGAAGGCGTGCTTGGGGCCTTCGGGCTTGCTGATGCAGAACACCTGCAGGCCGGGCACGGCGGTGATGACGGTGCCGTCCTGCCCGCGCGTGATGTGCTCGATGAGCGCCACCAGTTCCTTGCGGGCTTCGTCGAGTTCGGGCTCCAGCGGCATCGGCTGGGCGATGACGGCGGCGATTTCGGGTGTTTCGTCGGACATGTTCGAGGCCTTGTCATGGTTGGGGGCCAAAGGGGCGGCCACCATGGAGGAATGAGCGGTTCGAAGCTTAGCGCTCCTCCATCGGATTCGCACGCGCCACGCGGGAGGTCTGGAGAATCAGGCGAATACTTTGCAGGAACGCGCTCGCCATGGGCCAGGCGCCGGCGGGATACTTTTCCGCAGTCGCCCGGGCTTGTCGGCCCCTTTCGGCGCCTGCCTCCAACGCAAAGGAACCTCTCCATGCAATACCGCAAATTCGGCCGCACCGGCCTCCTGGTTTCCGAACTGTGCCTCGGCACCATGACCTTCGGCGGCTCCTCCGGCATCTGGGGCCAGATCGGCAACCTGCAGCAGTCGGAGGCCGAAGGGCTGGTCGGCCGCGCGCTCGACGCCGGCATCAACTTCATCGACACGGCGGACGCGTACTCCGAAGGGCAGTCGGAAGTCATCACCGGCCAGGCGCTGAAGAACCTCAAGGTGCCGCGCGACAGTTTCGTGCTGGCCACCAAGGTGCTCGGCGAAACCGGCAGCAAGGGCGTCAACTCCGCGGGCGCCTCGCGCTTCCACATAATGGACGGCGTCAAGGCCAGCCTGCAGCGCCTGCAGCTCGACCACATCGACCTGTACCAGATCCACGGCTTCGACCCCATCACGCCCATCGAGGAAACCGTGCACGCGCTCGACAACCTCGTGCGCCAGGGCCACGTGCGCTACGTGGGCGTGTCGAACTGGGCGGCCTGGCAGATCGCGAAGGCGCTGGGCATCGCCGAGCGCGACCGGCTCGCGCGCTTCGAGTCGCTGCAGGCCTACTACACCATCGCCGGGCGCGACCTGGAACGCGAGCTGGCGCCCATGCTGCGCAGCGAAAACGTCGGGTTGATGGTCTGGAGCCCGCTCGCGGGCGGCCTGCTGAGCGGCAAGTACGGCCGCGACACGCAGGCGGAAAAAGGCAGCCGCCGCACCACCTTCGACTTTCCGCCGGTGAACGTCGAGCGCGCCTACGACTGCATCGACGTGATGCGCCAGCTGGCCGAAGCGCGCAAGGTTTCGGTCGCGCAGATCGCGCTGGCGTGGCTGCTGCACCAGCAGGTGGTGACCAGCGTGATCGTCGGTGCCAAGCGCGCCGAGCAGTTGGACGACAACATCGCAGCCACGGCCATCAAGCTCACGGGCGACGAGCTGGCCGCGCTGGACAAGGTGAGCGCGCTGCCGGCCGAGTACCCGGGCTGGATGCTGGAGCGCCAGGGCGGCGTGCGAGCCAAGCGGCTCGTCGAATCAGGCCAGCGCGGCTGATTCCTCCGCCGCGGCACGGCGCGCGGCATGGGCCGCCGTCGCGCGCAGTGCACGCAAGTCGATGTGGCGCGCGGCCTGCGCGGCGCCGGGTTGCTGCAGATGCGGCACCACGCCGAGCAGCGGCGCGCCGAGCCGGGCACGCAGCGTCTGCAGGTTGGCTTGCGGCGCCAGCATCGAGGGATCGACAACGCTCGCCACCCAGCCCGCCAGCACGAGGCCCCGCGCGCGAACCGCCTCGGCGCTCAGCAGCGCATGGTTGAGGCAACCCAGCCGCAGGCCGACCACGAGGATCACGGGCAGGCCCAGCGCCACGGCGAGGTCGGCGCTGTCGAGGTCGTCGCCGAACGGCACGCAGAAGCCACCCACGCCTTCGACCACCACGGCATCGGCGCGCGCCGAGAGTTCCGCGAAGGCCAAGAGCATCGGCCGCAGCGTGATGTGCACGCCCTCTTCCCTGGCCGCCAGGTGCGGCGACATCGGCGCGCGCAGCAGGTACGGGCTGCGCAGCGCCAGTGGCGCGTCGACGTTGCCGGCCGCGCGCAGCTGCTCCACGTCTTCGTTGCGCCATTCGCCGTCGCGTTCTTCGAGCCCTGCGGCCACCGGCTTCATGCCGACCGCGCGCAGGCCGGAACCGGCCAGCAGGCTCAGCATGGCGCTGCTGACCAGCGTCTTGCCGATGCCCGTGTCGGTGCCGGTAACGAACCAGTTCATGCGGCCTCCTTCCAGGGCTGCGCCAGCGCATCGCCCAATGCATCGACGAGCCGGGCGACGTCGGCTTCGCCGTGGCTGGCCGACAGCGCGATGCGCAGCCGCGCGGTGCCGGCGGGCACGGTCGGCGGGCGGATCGCGCCGACGCGCAGGCCGCGCGCATCGAGCTGCGCCATGGTGCGCATCGCGCGCGCGTTGTCGCCGACGATCAGCGGCTGGATCGCGGTGGGCGACTCGGGCAGCCATGCGCTGCCGTCCGCTGGCAGCACGGCGGTCAGGCCCCGGCGCAATTGCGCGATGCGTTCCCGCAGCCGTGAACGGCGTTCGGCGCCCTCCTCGCCCTCGATCAGCGCCAGGCTCGCGAGCAGCGCGTGCGCGACGGCCGGCGGTGCGGCCGTGGTGAAGATGTACGGCCGCGCGCGCTGCACCAGGTAGTCGACGACGGTGCGATGCGCCGCCACGAAGGCGCCCGACACGCCCGCGGCCTTGCCCAGCGTGCCGATCAGCACCAGCCGCTCCGAGCGCAAGCCCATGGCTTCGAGCACGCCGCGCCCCGTGGCGCCGAGCACGCCGAAGCCGTGCGCGTCGTCGATCACCAGCCAGGCATCGTGCCGCTCGGCCAGCGCGAGCAGTTCGGCCACGGGTGCGATGTGGCCGTCCATGCTGAACACTGCATCGCTGACGATGAGCTTCACGGGCGCGTCGCAGGCGGCGAGCTGCGCGTCGAGCGCGGCCACGCCGCAGTGCGGATAGCGCTCGACGCGCGCCTTCGCCAGCCTCGCGCCGTCGATCAGCGAAGCATGGTTGAGTGCTTCCGAGAAGATGACCGCCTCGGCGCCGCCGAGCGCCGACAGCACGGCGAGGTTGGCCATGTAGCCCGTGCAGAAGAACAGGCTCTGCGCTTCGGGGATGAAAGGAGCCATCCACTCGGCGAGCCGCTCCTCGAGCTGCGCGTGGGCGCGCGAATGGCCGAGGATCAGGTGCGAACCACCGCTGCCCGTGCCGTACAGCGCGGCGCCTTCGGCCCATGCCTTCGCCAACGCGGGGTGCGCGGCAAGACCGAGGTAGTCGTTGCTGCTGAAGCCGAGCATGGTGCGCGGCGCGGTGGCGCCGGCCAGCGTGAGGATCTGCTCGGGCGCGCAGGCGGTTTCGGCGATCTGCCGGCGGCGGCGCAGCGACTGCGCGTCGAGCGCGTGGATCTCGCCCTGCAGGCGGTCAAGCAAGCGCGACATCGCGGGCTCCTTCTTCCTGGTCCGTGGCCATGACGGCTTTCAGCGTGGCCAGCGTGCCGTCGACCAGCTGATCGATCTCGCCGTCGCCGATCGTGTACGGCGGCATGAGGTACACGGTGTTGCCGATCGGCCGCATCAGCAGCCCGTGCGCGCGCGCCGCCAGGTGAAAGCGTTCGGCGAAACGCGCGCCCGGCTCGCGCACGTCGAAGGCCGTGATCATTCCGCGCTGCCGCAGATGATCGACCGCCTGCCCTGCAAGCCCGCCGCGCAGGTGCCGCAGCAGGCGCGCGGCACGGCCGCGGTTGCATTGCAGCGCATCCTCGCTCTCGAAAAGATCCAGCGTGGCAATTGCCGCGCGGCAGGCCAGTGCATTGCCGGTGTAGGAATGCGAATGCAGGAAGCTGCGCGCCGCGTCGTCGTCGACGAAGCCTTCGTAGATGGCGTCGCGCGTCATCACCAGCGCCAGCGGCAGGTAGCCGCCGCTGATGCCTTTCGACAGGCACAGGAAGTCGGGCCAGATGCCGGCCTGCTCGCACGCGAAGAAGCTGCCGGTGCGCCCGCAGCCCACCGCGATCTCGTCGGCGATGAGGTGCACCCCATGGCGATCGCACAGGGCGCGCAGCCGACGCAGGTACTCGGGGTCGTGCATCGCCATGCCGGTGGCGCATTGCACCAGCGGCTCGACGATCACTGCGGCGATGGTGTCGTGCTGCTCGGCCAGCAGCGCTTCGAGCTCGGCGGCGGCGCGGCGCGCAACGGCGGCCGCGTCCTCGCCGGGCCGGGCGTTGCGCGCATCCGGCGAGGCGACGAGGTGTGCATCAGCGAGCAAGGGCGCATAGGCATCGCGGAACACCGGCACGTCGGTCACGTGCAAGGCGCCCAGGGTCTCGCCGTGGTAGCCCCGCTTCAGCGCCACGAAGCGCCGCTTTCCGCCGCGCCCGGCGTTGCGCCAGGCATGAAAGCTCATCTTCAGCGCGATCTCCACGGCCGAGGCGCCGTCGGACGCGTAGAAGCAATGGCCGAGCGCGTGGCCCGTCAGCGCGGACAGGCGCTCGGCCAGTTCCACCGCCGGCGCGTGCGTGCAGCCCGCGAGCATCACGTGCGACAGCTTGTCGAGCTGGTCCTTGAGCGCGGCGTTGATCGCCGGATGCGCATGGCCGAAGAGGTTGACCCACCACGAGCTGGTGGCATCCATGTAGCGGCGGCCTTCGGCGTCGAAGAGCCACACGCCGTCGCCGCGCGCAATGGGCAACGGCGGCACCGCTTCGAGGCGGATGCTCTGCGTGCAGGGATGCCAGACATGGCGCCGGCTGCGTTGCTGCCAGCGTGCATTGGCATCGGAGCCAGGGGAAGAAGCTGTGGTGATGGGCACTCGCGCGGTCCTTTCGTGAAGGGCAAGGCGCGGGATCGTATCGACGCGTCGAAGGCGCGGCAAACGACGAAAACGGCGGCGGAATGACCGCCGGTTGCCCGATGTTGGACGGCATAGAAGCCGCGTTCGGCGCAGCGTCGCCGAACAAGCCGGCAACCCGCGTCCACCGCCGGGTGGCGGGAAATCGCAAGTCGTCCGGCTGGCGCCAGAAACAGGTCAGGAATGTCCGGTTTTCGCGGCTTCCCGAGGAGAAATCCGATTTTCGGACATGCCCAATGGCTGGTTTCAGGAGGCCGCGGAACTCGCACGTTCAGGCGGGGTTCCTCTTCACCCCGCTCAGCCGCGCTTTTCGGCGTTGCGCTTGCGCGTGGCGGCGGCCTTCTTCGCCGAGGCCGAGCGTTCGGCCGCGGTGCGGTGGGCGGCGGCAGCGCCGCCCAGGCGCCCGCCCTTGCGCGAGGGGCCGTGGTTCTCTGCCTTGCCGCGGCCGGAACCCGACTTCTTGCCGCCGCCTGTCTCGGCGTTCACCGTGGCCCAGGCGCGGCGCTCGGCCTCGCCCCTGCCCACACCGCGGTGCTCGTAGCCCTCTTCGATGTGTTCGGCCTTTCGCTTCTGCTTGTCCGTGTAGGACGACTTGTCGCCTCTTGGCATGGCATTGCTCCTGCTGCTCCTGCGGGTTGAGAAGCCCCCCATGCTGGGCGCACGGCGCGCGCAAGGGGTAAGAAGACGCACGCGCTGCGCGTCAGCGAAGTCTGTCTTGCGCCCCATGGCGTGCGTCGGCCGGCTGCCGCGCGGCTTGGACGACGCACGGGGTCGGTCCGTTCCCACAGGCATCCTCCATCGGCCGCAGGACAAATGGATGTCTTGTCCACCCCTACCCAGGAAGCCCCATGACGAGCCACAGGCAGCACCCGAAACACAACCCCGACGCCATCACCACCGACGAGCACGACACCGTGCCCACGCAGCACAACAAGGCGGGCAATCAGCCCGCCACGCCAAGGAACGAGCCGCGCCGCACGCCGGAAAGCCGGCACGACCGCGAGAGTCACGTCGGCGCAGGCAACCAGCTGCAGGCGCGCCGCGGCGGCGGCACGCGATGACGGCCGCGATCACGGCCCGGGCGATCTTCTTCGCGTGCGCAGCGTGATCGAATAGCGCAATGCCTCGGTCGGCGCGATGGCGTGTTGCCACGCCCACCGTGCCGGACCGCGCAGCATGTAGATCGAGCGCGGCTCGACAAGAAACTCCAGCGAACTCGGTCGCGAGGCCGCCGCGCCGGGCGCATACGGCCTGAACTGCATGACCGCATCGCCGAGCAGCGAGATGCCGACGATGTCCTCGAAGTCCGGTACGTCGCGGTGCCAGCCGAGCGGCGTGCCAGGCCGGTATTCGGCGATGAGCATGTGGGCGAGGTCTTCGGGCGCGGGGGGGGGCCCCGCCGCCCCCCACACCCCCAAATGGGGGAGCCCCCCCGGCGGCGGGGGGGCGGGGGGGGGGGGGGGGGGGGCGCTGTTGGTCGGGTCCGGGGGGGGGGCGGGGGGGGGGGCGGGGGGCCGCCCGCGCCCCCCCCCCCCCCCCCCCGCAATGGGTGAAGCACCACGGGCAGCGGTGGGCCGGGCTTGAGGCGGTTGGTGTCGAAGTCGTAGCTGCCGCCGAAGCTGGTGCCGCGCCGCCGCGCCGTGTATTCCTTGTAGCGCATCTCCCTGAGCGGCAGGCCCTGGACGATGTGCAGCAACGCCGCCTCTTCTTCGGGCGACAGGAACCCGCTTTCATAGCGCAGTCCCTCGATGGCGGCCACGGGCGCCTCGCCGAACAGGTCAGGCTGGCCGGCGTGTTCGAGGCGTCTAGCTGCGCGCATCTTCTTCATCGCCTCCGCCCAGTTGCACATGCCACCAGCGCGGCAGCAGCTCCCGGATTTCTGCACGCGCGAAGCGGTCGTCGAGCAGGTGCAGCACGCCACGGTCCTGTTCGGTGCGGATCACGCGGCCGGCCGCCTGCACCACCTTCTGCAGGCCCGGGTACAGGTAGGTGTACTCGTAGCCCTTGCCGAAGCGCGTCTGCATGCGCTCGCGCGTGATCTCGTTGAGTTCGTTGTACTGCGGCAGGCCCAGGCTGGCCACGAAGGCGCCGATCAGGCGGCTTCCCGGCAGGTCGATGCCCTCGCCGAACGCGCCGCCGAGCACCGCAAAGCCGATGCCTTGCCCGCCCTCCTCGAAGCGCGCGATGAAGCCGTGGCGGTCGGCCTCGCGCATGCCGCGCGTCTGCGCCCATACCGGCACGCCAGGATGCCGCAGCGAGAAGGCGGCGCAGGCTTTCTCGAGGTAGTCGAAGCTGCTGAAGAAGGCCAGGTAGTTGCCGGGCAGCCGCTCGAACTGCGCGCCGATGATGTCCGCCACGTTGCGCAGCGACCCCGCACGGTCGCGGAAGCGCGTCGACACATGCATCGCCACCTCGACGCGCAGCTGCTGGCTGTTGAAGGGCGAGGCCACGTCGAGCAGCGCGGTGCCTTCGGGCAGGCCGAGCGCATCGCGGTAGAACTCGAAGGGCGACAGCGTGCCCGAGAAGCAGGTGACCGACACCGCATCGCCGAAGCGCGCCTCCAGGAATGGCGCCGGCACGAGGTTGCGAATGGCGAGGCCGCGATCCTGCTGCGCCGCACCCAGCGTGCGCTCGAACACCGAGTGGTCGCCGAAGGCCTCGGCCAGCCGGGCGAAGTGCAGCGCGTCGAAGAAGAAGCGCTGCAGCGGCCCCTGCGAAGCATCGGGCGTGGCGGCGAAGTACTCGGCCATGGCGGTGTTGGCAGCCTGCAGGGTGCGCAGGAAGCGCTCGGGAATCTCGTCGCCGGTTTCGTAGTCGGCCACCTGGGCCTGCTGCACCGTGTCCCATTCGCGGAACAGCCGGGCCAGCGGATCGCGCAGCGCGGCCGGCGCGACTCGGTGCGCCTCTTCGAGCGCCGCGCCTTCGAGCTGCGCGGTGTACATGCCGCGCGAGCGCTCCAGCAGGTTGTGGGCCTCGTCCACCAGCACGGCCACGCGCCAGTCGGCGTCGCGCATGGTGGCGTAGAGGAAGGCGCTGCTGTCGAAGTAATAGTTGTAGTCGCCGACGATGGCGTCAGCCCAGTGCGCCATTTCCTGCGCGAGGAAATAGGGACACACCTCGTGCACGAGCGCGATGTGGCGCAAGGCTTCGCGGTCGAGCCACGCCACCTGCGCGGCCTGCTCGCGTGCGGCTGGCAGGCGGTCGTAGAAGCCCCTGGCGAGCGGGCAGGCGTCGCCGTGGCAGGCGCGGTCGGGGTATTCGCAGACCTTCTCGCGGGCGGCGAGTTCGAGCACGCGCAGCCGGCCCTGGCCCTGCCCCCTGTCGAGCACGCGCAGCGCGTCGAGCGCCACCGGGCGGCCGGAGGTCTTGGCGGTGAGGAAGAACACCTTGTCGATCCTGCGCGCGGCGCGGGCCTTGAGCAGCGGGAAGATGGTGGCCAGCGTCTTGCCGATGCCCGTGGGTGCCTGCGTCATGAGGCAGCGCCCGCCCATCGCCGCGCGGTAGACGGCCTCGGCCAGTTCGCGCTGGCCCGTGCGGAAGTTGCGATGCGGAAATTCGAGCCGGGCCAATGTTTCGTCGAGCGCGGCGCGGTGGCCGGCTTCACTCGCGGCCCAGGCGCTGTAGCGGCCGCACAGCAGTTCGAAGTGCTCCCGCAGCGCTTCGCGGGTGTGATGCTCTTCGAGCACCGTCTCGTCGCCGGTGGCGAGGTCGAGGTACACCAGCGCCACCGTCATTTCGTCGTGGCCGTCCAGCTCGCACAGCATCCAGGCGTAGGTGCGGGCCTGCGCCCAGTGCAGCGCGCGGTGGTTGCCGCGAATGGCGTCGAAATCGCCGCGGAAGGTTTTTATCTCTTCGACGCGGGCCTTGCGCGCTTCATAACCGTCGGTCCGGCCGCGCACCCGGACCGCACCGCAAGTGGCTTCGAGCCCGACTTCGCAGGCGTAGTGCTCGGGATCGCGCCGGTGCTGCACCAGCGCGTGGCCTGCCATGCCTTCGAGCGCGCTGGGCGCGGGCACGAACCGCAGGTCGAGGTCGCCCGCCTTCGCACCGAAGGCGCACAGGGCCTTGACGGAAACGACATGTGCGGCAACGGTGGCCGCATCATTCTGCGGGTTGGAGGGTGTGGCGCCCATCTGGCAATGCTGTATGAATTCACAGTATAGCCACAGGGGTGCCGACGATAAGGCTTCCTCGCGCACGTCAAAATTGCGACGGGTCCTTCTCCGACAGGGCCCCCCCGATTTATCGGCAAGACTCGATAGGTTTTGCTTACAAATGCGCCTGATGAAAACTCCCACCGCGATCGACCCCGACGACTTCGAGCGTCTGCTGAGCCGCAACCTCAAGCTCCCGCTGATCGGCGGCGTGTTCGGTGCGGTGGTGTTCGTCGGGCTGATCCTCTTCCTGCTGTCGACCATCGGCTGGGTCGAGCACACCGACCGCGTCACCCGTGTCGCCAGCGAGCTGCGGCACCAGAGCGTCGACATGGAGACCGGCATGCGCGGCTTCCTTCTCACAGGCGACGACGCCTTCCTGGAGCCCTACCAGAGCGCCCTGCCCCGCATCAACGGCGACACGGCCACGCTGCGCAAGCTGGTGTCGGACAACCGCCAGCAGGTGGAACGCGTCGACCGCATCGCCGCCATCCAGAACAACTGGAACGAGCTGGCCGCGCAGCTGATCGCCGCGCGCCGTGCCGGCCCGGACCCCCAGCTCGAGGTGCGCCTGGGCCAGGGCAAGCGGCTGGCCGACGCCATGCGCGCCGAGTTCACGGCGTTCATGGAAACCGAGCAGGCCCTGCGCTTCCAGCGCAACAACGACGCCAACCGCACCGCATGGTGGGTGGTCGGCCTGTTCCTCTTGTTCACGCTGGTCATCACCGGGCTGGCGGCCTACTTCGGGCGGCGCCAGCTGGTGCTGCTGTCCGACAGCTACGACGTGGTGCTGAAGGAGCAGGCCGAGCACGCGGACAGGCTCGCCCAGGAGGCCTGGCTGCGCAGCGCGCAGACCGAGCTCGTGGGAGAGCTGGTAGGCGAACTCAGCGCACCGGACATGGGCCGCAAGATCCTCGCGTTCTTCTCGCGCTACCTGGGCACGTCGGTCGGCGCGATGTATGTGCGCGAGCGCCACGGTCCGCTGCGTCGGGCGGCGAGCTATGGCTTTTCGAGCTCGGCCGAGGCGATGCCGCAGGTCTTTTCCCCCACCGAGAGCCTGGTGGGCCAGGCCGCGGCCGAGCGGCGCCGCATGCTGCTCGACCCGGTCGATGCCGACTACCTGAAGGTCAATTCGGGCCTGGGCGAGATGTCGCCCAAGGCCGTGCTGCTGGTGCCCGTTGCCAGCGCCGGCATGGTCAACGGCGTGGTCGAGCTCGGCCTGCCCGGCACGCTGGACGAGCGCGGCAGCCAGCTGATCGACACGGTGGCCGACGACATCGGCAGCTCGCTGGCGGCGGCGCGCTACCGCGAGCAGCTACAGGACGTTCTTGCCCAGACCCAGCAGCTCAACGAGGAACTTCAGGTGCAGCAGGAAGAACTGCGCACCGCCAACGAAGAGCTCGAAGAACAGTCGCGCGCCCTGCATGCCTCGCAGGCCATGCTGGAGAACCAGCAGGCCGAACTGGAGCAGACCAACAGCCAGCTCTCCGAACGCACCGAGGCGCTGGACCAGCGCAACACCGCGCTGCGCCGCGTGCAGCGCGACCTGGAGGACCGCGCCGACGAGCTGCAGCGCGCCAGCCGCTACAAGTCGGAGTTCCTCGCCAACATGTCGCACGAGCTGCGCACGCCGCTCAACAGCGCGCTCATCCTCGCCAAGCTGCTGGGCGACAACCCGCAGGGCAACCTCACGCTGGAGCAGGTGAAGTTCGCGGAGTCGATCTACTCGTCGGGCAACGACCTGCTGGTGCTGATCAACGACATCCTCGACATCGCGAAGGTCGAGGCCGGCAAGCTCGAAGTGGTGCCCGAAGACGTCGCGCTCGCCAAGCTGGCCCGCAGCCTGGAGAGCACCTTCGGCCCGCTGGCGATGCAGAAGAACCTGGGCTTCCGGCTCGAGGTGCGGCCCGACGCGCCGGCCTCGCTGGTCACCGACCGGCACCGGGTCGAGCAGATCCTCAAGAACCTGCTGTCGAACGCGATCAAGTTCACCGACAGCGGCGAAGTGGCGCTGGTCGTCTCGCCGACATCGGACGGTGGCGCCGCCTTCGCGGTCTCCGACTCGGGCATCGGCATCGATGCGCAGCAGCACGAGCTGATCTTCGAGGCCTTCCGCCAGGCCGACGGCACCACCAGCCGGCGCTACGGCGGCACCGGGCTGGGCCTGTCGATCTCGCGCGACCTCACGCAGCTGCTGGGCGGCACGCTCACGGTGCAGAGCGAGCCGGGCCGGGGCAGCACCTTCACGCTGCAACTGCCGGCGAAGGCGCCACAGGCTTCGCCGGGGCTGCCGCAACAGTCGTCGTCGGTCTACACGCCCCGGCCTGCACCCGCACCGTCCGTGCCTTCCGCTGCGCCACTGGCGCCAAAACCCCCTCCCCCGGTGCCCGCACCGCAGTTCGCCGATGACCGCAGCCTCCCGCGCGACCAGGTGCGCCGCGTGCTCGTGATCGAGGACGAGCCGCAGTTCGCGCACATCCTCTACGACCTGGCGCACGAGCTGGGCTACCGCTGCCTGGTGGCGCATGGCGCGGCCGACGGCTTCGAGCTGGCCACGCAGTTCCTGCCCGACGCGATCCTGCTCGACATGCGCCTGCCCGACAGCACCGGGCTCGGCCTGCTGCAGCGGCTGAAAGACTCGCCGCACACGCGCCACATTCCGATCCACGTGGTGTCCGCCGCCGAGAACGCGCAGAGCGCGGCGCTGCAGATGGGCGCCATCGGCTATGCGCTGAAGCCGGCCACGCGCGACGAGCTGAGGAAGGTGTTCGGTCGGCTGGAGGAAAAGCTCACGCAGAAGGTCAAGGTCGTGCTGCTGGTGGAAGACGACGAGCTGCAGCGCGAGAGCGTCATCCGGCTCATCGGCGACGAGGACATCGAGATCGTTGCCGTCGGCTCCGGCGAGGAAGCGCTGGAGCTGCTGCGCACCCGCGTGTTCGACTGCATGATCACCGACCTGAAGCTGCCCGACATGCAGGGCAGCGAGCTGCTCAAGGCCATGGCAGCTGAAGAGATCGTGTCGTTCCCGCCGGTCATCGTCTACACCGGGCGCAACCTTACGCGCGACGAAGAAGCCGAGCTGCAGCGCTATTCGCGCTCGATCATCATCAAGGGCGCCCGCTCGCCGGAGCGCCTGCTCGACGAGGTGACGCTGTTCCTGCACAAGGTGGAGGCAGAGCTGTCCAGCGAGCGCCGGGGCATGCTGAAGACGGCGCGCGGGCGCGACCGCATCTTCGAGGGCCGCACCATCCTGCTGGTGGACGACGACGTGCGCAACATCTTCGCGCTGACCAGCGCGCTGGAGCAACGCGGCGCCATCGTGGAGATCGGCCGCAACGGCCGCGAGGCGCTGGAGCGGCTCGACCAGGTCAGCGAGATCGACCTCGTGCTGATGGACGTGATGATGCCGGAGATGGACGGCCTCGAAGCCACGCGCCGCCTGCGCGGCGACCCGCGCTTCGAGAAGATGCCGGTGATCGCCATCACCGCCAAGGCCACCAAGGACGACCGCGAGCAATGCCTGGCTGCCGGCGCCAACGACTACCTCGCCAAGCCGGTGGACCTGGAACGCCTGTTCTCGCTGCTGCGCGTGTGGATGCCGAAGATGGAGCGCCTGTGACCACGCGCCCCGGCACATCGCAGGCTGCGCAGACGCCGCCGCTGCACCCGCTGAGCGACACGGAGATCGAGCTGCGCCTGCTGATGGAAGCCATTTACCTGAAGTACAGCTACGACTTCCGCAACTACACCGTGGCCTCGCAGAAACGCCGCGTGCTGCATGCGCTCGAGCAACTCGGGCTGCCGAGCATCTCGGCGCTGCAGGAACGGGTGCTGCGCGAGCCATTGCTGTTCGGCCGGCTGCTGCAGTTCCTGACGATCCCGGTGAGCGAGATGTTCCGCGACCCGGCCTACTTCCTGGCCTTGCGCGAGCATGTGGTGCCGATCCTGCACACCTACCCTTCCGTCAAGGTCTGGGTGGCGGGTTGCAGCACGGGCGAGGAAGTGTTCTCGCTGGCCATCCTGCTGCGCGAGGAAGGCCTGCTCGCGCGCACGCAGATCTACGCCACCGACATCAACCCCGCTTCGCTGGAGAAGGCGCGGCTGGGCATCTTTCCGCTGGAGGCGATCCGCGGCTACACCGCAAACTATCAGCGCGCGGGCGGACGCAGCGCGTTCTCCGACTACTACACCGCCGCCTACGACGCCGCGCGCTTCGACCCTTCGCTGTGCGCCGACGTGATCTTTGCCGACCACAGCCTGGCCACCGACAGCGTGTTCGCCGAAACCCAGCTGGTGTCGTGCCGCAACGTGCTGATCTACTTCAACCGGGAGCTGCAGGACAGGGCGCTGGGCCTGTTCCACGAGTCGCTGTCGCATCGCGGCTTTCTCGGGCTGGGCTCGAAGGAAAGCATCGACTTCTCGGGCTACTCCAACCGTTTCGATACGCATGCGCGTGCCGAGCGCATCTACCGCAAGGCCACATGAACCGCCACCTTCGCTCACCCGTTCGCAAGCGCGTGGACGCCGTGGTGCTCGGCGCCTCGGCCGGCGGCATCGATGCGCTCTCCGCGCTGCTGCACGGCCTGCCCGCTGGTTGGCAAATTCCGATGGCGGTGGTCCTTCACCTGCCCGAGGGGCACGAGAGCCACCTCGCCGAGATCTTCGCGCAGCGCCTGCCTATTCCGGTGCACGAGGCCGCCGACAAGATGCCGCTGGCGGCCGGCAGCCTTTACTTCGCGCCGCCCGGCTATCACCTGTCGATCGAGCGCGAGCGCACCTTCTCGCTGAGCTGCGAGCCGCCGGTGCTGTTCTCGCGGCCGTCCATCGACGTGCTGATGGCCTCCGCCGCCGACGCCTATGGCCCTGCCCTCGCCGGCTTTCTGCTGACCGGCGCGAACGAAGACGGCGCCGAAGGCCTGCGTCGCATCCATCTGGCCGGCGGACTTACCGCCGTCCAGGAACCGAAAGAAGCACAGATTCCCACCATGCCCCAAGCCGCCATAGCGCGCCACGCTCCCGACTACGTGCTTCCCCTGCGCGAACTGCGCACCTTGCTGCTTCAACTGGAGGCCGCCCATGAACATTGACGTCCAGAGCAAGCTGCTCATCGTCGATGACCTGCCGGAAAACCTGCTGGCGCTGGAGGCGCTGATCCGCGCGCCGGGGCGCATCGTGTACCGCGCCGCCTCGGCCGACGCCGCTCTCGCGCTGCTGCTGGAGCATGAATTCGCGCTCGCCATCGTCGACGTGCAGATGCCGGGCATGAACGGCTTCGAGCTGGCCGAGCTGATGCGCGGCACCGAGCGCACGCGACACATTCCCATCATCTTCGTGAGCGCAGCCGGGCGCGAGCTGAACTACGCCTTCCAGGGCTACGAGAGCGGCGCGGTCGACTTCCTGCACAAGCCGCTGGACCCGCATGCGGTGGTCAGCAAGGTGCACGTGTTCGTCGACCTGTACCGGCACCGCAAGGCGCTGCGGCACGAGATGGAATCGCTCGCTGCCGCGCACCGCAAGCAGGAAGAGCTGGTGCAGCAGTTGCAGCAGACGCAGCACGAACTGGAGCGCGCGGTGCGCATGCGCGACGACTTCATGTCGATGGTGTCGCACGAGCTGCGCACACCGCTCAACACGCTGTACCTCGAGGCGCAGCTGCGGCAGCTGCACCTGTCCAAGGGCAATCTCGCCAACTTCGCGCCCGAGCGGCTGCCCGCGATGATCGAGCGCGACCAGCGGCAGATCCGCAACATGGTGCGGCTGATCGACGACATGCTCGACGTCACGCGCATGCGGCGCGACGCGCTGTCGATCAAGACCGAGCCGGTCGACCTGGCCGCGCTGGCGCGCGCAGTGGTGGAGAACCTGCGCCAGCAGGCCGAAGCCGCGGGCTCGGCCATCACGCTGATTGCGCCCGCCGAACTGCACGGCGTGTGGGACGAGTTCCGCATCGAACAGGTGCTGACCAACCTGCTGACCAATGCCCTGCGCTACGGCGGCGGCAAGCCGGTCGAGATGGCGGTGCAGCAGATGGGAGGCACCGCCCGGGTGGCCGTGCGCGACCAGGGCATCGGCATTGCGCCCGAAGACCAGGAGCGCATCTTCAAGCAGTTCGAGCGCACCAAGGACAGCCGCAAGCACGCGGCCGGGCTGGGCCTGGGCCTGTACATCACGCACAAGATCGTGAGCCTGCATGGCGGACAGATCGGAGTGGAAAGTGCGCCGGGCGAAGGCTCGCGCTTCGTGGTCGACCTGCCGCTCGAGCCGCCGGCCATACTTCCCTCTTCAACCTGAAGGAAAGAAACCCCTCGTGAACGTGCTGATCGTCGACGACAACAAGGCAGCGGCTGACCTGCTGCAGGAACTGCTGGGCCTGTTCGGCCACACCGCGCGCTGCACCTACACGGCGCAGCAGGCGCTGGACGCGGCCGCCGCCGAGAGCTTCGATGCCGCGCTCATCGACCTCACGCTGCCCGATTTCCCGGGCCCCGAGGTGGCGCGGCGGCTGCGCGCCAGCACCACCCAAGGCACGCCGAAGCTGTTGATCGCGATCTCGGGTTTTTCGGCGGAGGACGCGGGCAGCGAGGCGGCCGAAGGGCTGTTCGACCACCACCTGCAGAAGCCGATCGACATCGACAGGCTCGGCGGCCTCCTGGCGCAGGGCTGAGCGCGGCCGGCAGCCGGCAGCCGGCTAGTGGTAAACCACTATCGGCAAATTGGTGAACCACTTTTAGACTGGCTCACCACATGGCGACCATTCACGAACTCCCCCGCCTGCCTGCGACCGAGCCGGATTCCGACCGCTCCTACCAGAAGCTCGCAGCCAGCATCGCCGCCCTCATCACCGAAGGCGAATTCAAGGTGGGCGACCGCCTGCCGTCCGAGCGCGCACTGGCCGACCGCTTCGGCGTGAGCCGCACGCTGGTGCGCGAGGCCATCATCGTGCTGGAGATCCAGGGCAACGTCGAAGTGCGCGGCGGCTCGGGCATCTATGTCTGTGCGCCGGCACCCGGCGCGGTGGCGCCGGCCTCGGCCTACACCCTGTCGCCCGGCCCGGGCCCCTTCGAGCTGCTGCGCGCGCGCTGCCTGATCGAGGCCGAGATCGCGGCGGTGGCCGCCGAGAGCCGCAAGGACAGCGACCTCGACCGCATCTACAGCGCGCTGGCCGAGATGCGCGAGAACATGCACGACAAGGAGGCCAACGAAGCGGCCGACCGCCTGTTCCACCTGCGCATTGCCGAGTCGACCGGCAACAGCGTGCTGCTGCAGATGGTGACCGCGGTGTGGGACCACACCAAGGCCCCGATCTGGTCGCAGCTGGAGGCCCACTTCCACACCCCGGCGCTGCGCCGCGCCTCGCAGGACGACCACCAGCGCGTGTTCACCGCCCTGCTGGAGCGCGACGCAGACGCGGCCCGCAAAGCCATGCGCGCGCACATCGAGCGCGTGATCAGCGAATTCGCGCAAGCCTGGCGCTGAGCAGGCACCCGGCGTCCGGCCTGCCGGCCGGCGCCACCCGAACCACGGAGACAAGACCATGAGATCCACCGTCCTTCGGCGATGCCGCATCGCCGCGCATTGCTTCGCCCTGACATTGCTGGCCGCTACCGCGGGTGGCGCGTCCGCCCAGCCGGCGCCCGGCGCCAGCCCACGCATCGACGCCATCCGCAAGGCCGGCGAACTGCGCGTGGGCGTGCTGCAGAACGCCCCCTGGCTGATGGAAAACACCACCGGCCAGGGCGAACCGTGGAGCGGCCCGGCCTGGCTGCTGGCCACCGAATACGCGAAGCTGCTGGGCGTGAAGCTGCGCACCGTGCCGGTCTCACACGAGACCAAGGTGCCGGTGCTCGCGGCCAACCAGGTCGACATGACCATCAGCCCCCTGGGCGAAACGCCCGAGCGGCTCAAGGTGGTCGACTTCGTCATCTACTCCGCCACCAGCGTGTGCATGTTCGGTCGCGCCGACAACGCGAAGCTGGCCAAGGCCGCCTCTGTGGACGACCTCAACCAGCCCGACGTGACGATCGCCTATTTCACCGGCGGCGCCGAGGAAGGCTGGGTCAAGGAGCGCTTCCCGAAGGCGAAGCTGCGCGCCGTCGCCAGTTCGGGCGCCACCGCCCCCATCGAGGAAATCATGGCGCGCCGCGCCGACGCCGCGCCGATCAACCGCGTGCCATGGGTCGGCCTGCAGCAGAAGGTCAAGGGACTGGCCGTGCTGCCGAAGGACAACAACTGCCAGTCGAGCACCGAGAAGGCCTCGCCCGTCGGGCTCGCGGTGGACAAGAACCAGCCGGCGTACCTGAACTGGCTGCGCGAGGTCGCCAAGGCGCAGAAGGCGCGCCTGGACGCGGACGAGGCCCGCATCGTCGGCACGCTCAAGTGAGCATGAATCCCAGCAACATCAGGAGACAGACAGCATGACGAAGATCAAGACCTTCCTGGCGCGCGCATCGCGCGGTGCCGTGTTCGCTGCAGCACTCGCGGCCCTGGGCTCGACGGCCCTGGCGCAGACCCCGCCCGCGCCGGGTGCCAGCCCCCGCATCGACGCCATCCGCAAGGCCGGCGTGCTGCGCGTCGGCGTGGTCAACAACCCGCCCTGGCTGGTGCAGAACACCAGCGGCGACGGCGAAGACTGGGCCGGCCCGTCGTGGATGCTGGGCAAGGAATTCGCCAAGCTGCTCGGCGTGAGGATGATGCCGGTGGCGGTGAGCCACGAAACCAAGGTGCCGGCGCTGGTGGCCAACCAGATGGACATCATGATCGGCCCGCTGAACCAGACGGCCGAGCGCGCGAAGATCATCGACTTCGTCACCTTCTCCAGCACCGGCGTGTGCATGTTCGGACGCGCCGACAACCCGAAGTTCACCGGCGCGAAGACGCTCGAGGACTTCAACAGGCCCGAAGTCACCATCGCCTATTTCTCGGGTGCCGGCGAAGAGCCGCTGGTGCGCCAGCAGTTCCCGAAGGCCAAGCTGCGCGGGGTGGCCAATTCAGGCTCGGTCGCGCCCATCGAGGAAGTGATGGCCGGGCGCTCCGACGTGGCGCCGCTCAACCGCATGCTGTGGCCCAACATCAGCAAGAAGGTGAAGGGGCTGGCCGCGTTCCCGAAGGAAAACGACTGCCAGGACAGCAAGATCTTCGAGATCCAGTCCGGCATGGGCGTGGCCAAGGAACAGCAGGTGTACCTCGACTGGCTGCGATCGGTGGCGCAGCGCATGCAGCCCGCGCTGACCGCGGAAGAGCGGCGCATGACGCAGAACCTCAAGTAAGTCGAGCGCCTTCGGGCGCTTCCTCCACCTCCCATCGAAGTCTTTCGGGCCGCCGCCATCAGAGTGGCCCGCGGGGACTCCCTTGCTCATCATTTCCAGATCTTCATCATGTTGAACTGCCAGATCCACGGTGCCCGCGACCTGCGCGTGGAAGACGTGCCCACGGAAACGCTCTCGCCCACGCAGGTGCGCGTCGGCGTCAAGGCCGTGGGCATCTGCGGCTCCGACCTGCACTACTACCAGCACGGCCGCGTCGGCGACTTCCTGATCCGCGCCCCGCTCACGCCGGGCCACGAAGCCTCGGGCCAGGTGCTGGAAGTGGGCGCGCAAGTGACCTCGGTGCGCGCCGGCGACCGCGTGGCGCTCAACCCCTCGCGCACCTGCGGCCACTGCCGCTTCTGCCGCGTGGGTGCTTCCAACCACTGCGAGAACGTGCACTTCTTCGGCAGCGCGAGCAAGTGGCCCCACATGCAGGGCGCGATGCGCGAGCAGGTGGTGGTGGAAGCGAGCCAGTGCGTGCCCGTACCCGACGGCCTGTCGTTCGAACTGGCCGCCTTCGGCGAGCCGCTGGCGGTGGCGCTGCATGCGGTGCAGGAGGCCGGCTCGCTGCTGGGCAAGACGGTGATGGTGATCGGCACCGGCCCCATCGGGGCCCTGATCCTCATGGCCGCGAAGCTGGCGGGCGCGAGCCGGCTGATCGCGGTGGACATCCAGGACCAGACGCTGGCCGCCTGCACCCGCGTGGGCGCCACGCAGACCATCAACGCCGCGAAGGACCCGGCGGCACTGGACGCGCTGGCCGAGGGCAAGGGCCAGGTCGACGTGAGCTTCGAGGTGTCGGGCAACTACGCAGGGCTGGCCAACTGCATCCGCCTCACGCGCCCGCGCGGCACCGTCGTGCAGGTGGGCACACTCAACGGCAGCAGCGAGGGCTGCCCGTTCAACCAGGTCATGGTGAAGAGCCTCACCTACGTTGGCACCTTCCGCTTCATCGGCGAGTACGCATGGGCGGTCGACTACCTGAGCCGCGGCGTGCTCGACGTGTCGCCGCTGCTGACCGACGCACTGCCGGTGTCGCGCGTGCACGAGGCCTTTGCGCTGGCCGCCGACCGGCAGCGCGCCATGAAGGTGATGGTCACGTTCTGAAGAACGCACCCGCCCTTCCCTTCATCACCTCACGGGGATTATTCCCATGAACTTCGATTTCTCGCCGATCGCGGACAACTGGCGCTTCTTCGCCAGCGGCCTGGGCATGACCGTGCTGCTGAGCATCGTCAGCGCGGCCACGAGCCTGCTGGCCGGGCTCGTGATTGCGCTGTTGCGCCTGTACGGCCCGCGCTGGCTGCGGCCGCTGCTGGTCTTCTACATCGACTCGATGCGCGCCATTCCGGTGCTGGTGGTGCTGATCTGGATCTACTTCGCGTTCCCGATCATCGCGAACGTGACCTTCCCGCCCTTCTGGGCGGCGCTGGTCGCGCTCACGCTGCACATCGCGGCCTACGCGGCGGAGGTGATCCGCGCAGGCATCGAGTCGATCCGGCCGGGCCAGACGCGCGCCGCACTGGCGCTGGGCATGTCGCGCGCGCAGATTTTGCGCAAGGTGCTGCTGCCGCAGGCCATCGTGCGGATGCTGCCGGCCTTCGGTTCGATCCTCACCATCGCGATCAAGGACACGGCCATCGCCACCGTGATCGCGGTGCCCGAGCTGATGCACCGCGCCGAAACCGTGGCCGGCCAGAGCTACCGGCCGGTGGAGGTGTTCACCGCGGTGATGGTGGCGTACTTCTGCATCCTGTTTCCCGTCACGCGGGGCGTGGACCGGCTCTATCGCCGCTTCGCGCACCTTGGCCGCTCGTAGGAAAGACACAGCCATGACATTCGATTGGTCCGTGATCTGGACGCACCGCGCCGCGCTGCTCGAAGGCGCCGCCCTCACCGTGGGCCTGACCGTGCTCACGATGCTGCTGGCAGTGCCCGGCGGCATCGTGCTCGCGCTGATGCGCCTGTCGCCCAACAAGCTGCTGCAGTCGGTTTCGCTCGGCTTCGTGGAGTTCTTCCGCAACCTGCCGCTGATCCTCGTCATCTACTGGGCCTTCTACGTGATGCCCATGGCCTTCGACGTGCAGTTCTCGGCCATCACCACCGCGCTCGTGGCGCTGGTGCTGAACGTCGCGGCCTACAACGCCGAGACCTTCCGCGCAGGCATCAACTCGATCCGCAAGGGGCAGATGGAGGCCGCGCTCGCCATGGGCATGTCGCGCCGCCAGGCGATGTTCAAGGTGGTGATCCCGCAGGCCGCGCGCCGCATCCTGCCGGTGATCGCGAGCACCTGGATCTCGCTGTTCAAGGACACCTCGCTGGTCTCGGTCATCGCCGTCAGCGAGCTGGCCTACACCTCGATGCAGATTCGTGCGCAGACCTTCCGCGTACTGGAGATGCTCACCGCCATGGCCGTCATCTACTGGCTCATGGGCTACCCGCAAGCCAAGCTGGTGGACTGGATCCACCGCAAATACGGAGTCAAGGAATGAACGCAACCACCCCAACCGCTCTTTCCCCGGCGCGCAAGAACGCCGACCAGCCGCCCGTGCTGGTGTACGAGAACGTCCGCAAGCTGTACGGCGACTTCGTGGCGCTGCGCGGCGTGTCGCTGCAGGTGCACAAGGGCGAGGTGATGTGCCTGATCGGTCCCTCGGGCTCGGGCAAGTCCACGCTGCTTCGCTGCACCAACGCGCTGGAGGCCATCGACGGCGGGCGCGTGCTGGTCGACGGCGTGGCGCTGCCCTCGCAGGAGTCGCAGGTGCGCAAGGTGCGCCAGCGCATGGGCATGGTGTTCCAGAGCTTCGAGCTGTTCCCGCACAAGTCGGCGCTCGACAACGTGGCGATGGGCCCGGTCACAGTGCTGGGCATGCCCGAGGACAAGGCCCGCGCCCGCGCGATGGTGCTGCTGGAAAAGGTGGGCCTGGCGAACAAGGCCGGCAACTTCCCGGCCAACCTCTCGGGCGGCCAGCAGCAGCGCGTGGCCATTGCCCGCGCGCTGGCGATGGAGCCCGAGGTGATGCTGTTCGACGAGCCCACCTCGGCGCTCGACCCCGAGACCGTCGGCGAAGTGCTGAGCGTGATGCAGAAGCTCGCGCAGGAAGGCATGACCATGATCGTGGTGACGCACGAGATGGGCTTCGCGCGGCGCGTGGCCGACTGGGTGGTGGTGTTCGAAGCCGGCGCCATCATCGAACAGGGCCCGCCCACGCAGATCTTCGACAACCCGACGGTGGAGCGCACCCGCGACTTCCTCGGTCACCTCGGCTGGAACGGCTGAACCACACACCCCCTGAAGCCACGCATCATGAAAATCACCAACGCACGCGTCATCGTCTGCAGCCCCGGGCGCAACTTCGTCACCCTCAAGATCGAAACCGACGAGGGCCTCACCGGCATCGGCGATGCCACGCTCAACGGACGCGAGTTGGCCGTGGCGGCCTACCTCACTGAGCACGTCATTCCCTGCCTGATCGGGCGCGACGCGCAGCAGATCGAGGACATCTGGCAATACCTCTACAAGGGCGCCTACTGGCGCCGCGGCCCGGTCACCATGACCGCCATCGCCGCGGTCGACACCGCGCTGTGGGACATCAAGGCCAAGGCCGCGAACATGCCGCTGTACCAGCTGCTCGGCGGCAAGAGCCGCACCGGCGTGATGGTGTACGGCCACGCCAACGGCCGCGACATCGAACAGACGGTGGACGAGGTGCTTCGCTACAGGGACGAAGGCTACCTGGCCATCCGCGCACAGAGCGGCGTGCCGGGCCTGGAAAAGGTGTACGGCGTGGGCCGCGGCACCATGTTCTACGAGCCGGCCGACGCTGACCTGCCCAGCGAGCACGACTGGTCGACCGCCAAGTACCTGGAGCACACGCCGAAGCTCTTCGACGCAGTGCGTAGCGCCGTGGGCCCCGACATCCACCTGCTGCACGACGTGCACCATCGCCTGACGCCCATCGAGGCCGGGCGGCTGGGCAAGTCGCTCGAACCCTTCAACCTGTTCTGGATGGAAGACGCGACGCCGGCCGAGAACCAGGAAGCCTTCAGGCTCATCCGCCAGCACACGACCACACCGCTGGCCGTGGGCGAGATCTTCAACAGCATCTGGGACTGCAAGGACCTGATCGAAAACCAGCTGATCGACTTCATCCGCACCACGGTGGTCCACGCGGGCGGCATCACCCAGCTGCGCCGCATCGCCGACCTGGCTTCGCTCTACCAGGTGCGCACCGGCTGCCATGGCGCGACCGACCTGTCGCCGGCCTGCATGGGCGCGGCGCTGCACTTCGACATGTGGGTGCCCAACTTCGGCATCCAGGAATACATGCGCCACACCGACGAGACCGATGCAGTGTTCCCTCATGCCTACAGCTTCGCCAACGGCATGCTGCATCCAGGCGAGGCACCGGGCCATGGCGTGGACATCGACGAGAAGCTCGCCGCCAAGTACCCGTACCAGCGCGCCTACCTGCCGGTGAACCGGCTTCAGCACGACGGCACGCTGTGGAACTGGTGAACGGGGAAAGCGCCATGGCACGTCTGCATCCCGGCACCCTGCCCTCGCTGCCCGCCGACGTGGCAAAACCGCGCTATGTGCGCGATGCGCTGCAGGCCGGCATCGTCCACCTCGGCGTGGGCGCCTTCCATCGCGCGCACCTTGCGGTCGTCAACGAGGCCGCGCTGCATGCCAGCGGCGACCTGCGCTGGGGCACGGTGGGCGTGTCGCTGCGCGCGGCCGATACGCGCGATGCGCTGCAGCCGCAAGGCGGCCTCTACACGCTGGCACTGCGCGATGCGGCCGACGACGGCAGCCCGCGCGAGGCGCTGCAGGTGGTGGGCAACCTGCTCGACGTGCTCGTGGCGCCGGAAGACCCGCTGGCCGTGCTCGAACGCCTCGCCCATCCGGACACGCGCATCGTCACCCTGACGATCACCGAGAAGGGCTACCACCACGACCCGGCCACCGGCGCGCTGCGGCTGGACGACGCCGGCATCGTGCACGACCTCGCGCACCCGCAAGCGCCGCGCACGATGCCCGGCTTCGTCGTGCACGCGCTGAACCTGCGCCGCCAGCGCGGGCTGCCGCCCGTGACGCTGCTGTCCTGCGACAACCTGCCCGCGAACGGCGACACGCTGCGCGGCATCGTGCTGGCCTTTGCGCAGCAGGTCGACGGCGCATTGCACGGCTGGATCGGCGCGCACTGCACCTTCCCCAATTCGATGGTCGATCGCATCGTGCCGCGCACCACCGACGCCGATCGCGAACGCATCTCCGCGCGCCTCGGCGCCGAAGATGCATGGCCGGTGATCGGCGAGCCCTTTCTCGAATGGGTGGTGGAAGACCGCTTCGCCAACGGGCGCCCCGGCTGGGCCGCGGGAGGCGCGCGCTTCGTCGAGCATGCGGAACCCTTCGAGCGGCTGAAGCTGCGCATGGTCAACGGCAGCCATTCGGCGCTCGCCTACCTGGGTACGATGGCGGGCTTTCGCACGGTGGACCGCGCGATGGCGGAGCCGGCCTTGCGCAACTTCATCGATGCGTTGATGCGCGAAGAGATCGCCCCCACGCTGCCGGCCATGCAGGGCCTCGACCTGGACAGCTATCGCGCGCGGCTGCTGCAGCGCTTCTCGAATCCCGCGCTGCAGCACCAGACGAAGCAGATCGCAATGGACGGCTCGCAGAAGCTGCCGCAGCGCCTGCTCGGCACCGTGCGCGACCGGCTCGCTGCCGGACAGCCCATCGACCGGCTCGCGCTCGCCATCGCCGCATGGATTCACTACCTGCGCGGCGTGGACGAGACCGGTGCCACGCACGACATACAAGACCCTCTCGCCGAAGCACTGGCCCACCGGCTCGTGCAAGCCGACGCGGCACCGTCGGTGCAGGAGCGCGTTGCCTTCTTCGCGGGGTTCGCGCCAGTCTTCGGCGAGCTCGGCGGTGAACCGCGCTTCGTCGCGGCAGTGGCGCGCCAACTGGCCGTGCTCGAGACGCGCGGCGTGCTTGGCGCCCTGGCCGTCTTCGACACGACGGCCAGCGGCTGACGTCCGGCTCTGCGGCGGCGCCTCAACGCTTCTTGCGGCGCCCCTTGTAGGCGGGCATGGCCTCGTAGCGATAAACGCGGAATCCGTCCTTCTGCATGAAGCTGACCGGCTCCCAGCCGCGTGCCAGCGCGCAGTCGGTGATCTGCGCCATCTGCACGCCCAGGTAGTCCTGCAGGCTGTCGGCCACAGCGAGTTCGAATTTCTTCAGTTCGCGGTCCAGCGATTCCACCGCCGCAATGGCGGCCTCGACGCGGGTGAAGGGACGCACATGCGTCATCCCCTTGCTGCTCGCCGCAGTGCGCTCCTTCGCGGGATGTTCCGCGCTGAAATTCACGCTGGCTCCGCCTTCCATGCCGTTGAGGCCACCGATGGCACCCATGCTGCTCATTGCGTTCATGCCACGACCCGGCTCGCGCAGCCGGCCTCGAACTGTTCCACCATGTTCCTCGCTCCTACGGCGTTTCAGCGCCGGTCGAGCGATACAAGGCAAGCAGCATGCCCTGCGAAAAACTGCTGGCGGGCATCCAAAAACCAGCGCCTTCGCCGCACAAATGTGTACTTGCGTGACTTTTTGGTCACTTCCCAAAACAAAATTGGCATGCCAGTGTGCATGCCATGCTTCTCAAGCCCTGAGGCAGCGGCCGCGCAGCGTCAACGCGCAATCTCCCGGCGCGACAGCATCACATCGCCGCTGTTGGTGTTGAAGGCGATGGTCGGCGCGCTGACATCGCTGAGCGGCGCGCCCAGCCCGATCTCTCCGCGCCCGTGCAGCACGCATTCCTCGCGCCGCAGGGCGATCTCGGTGCTCGGTCCGCCGTTGCCATGGAAGCGCACCCAGGTGCCATAGGTGCTGACGTCGATCAGCACACAGCTGCCCTGTCGCAACTCGATGCGCGCATGCAGCCGCGAGACGCGGGGATCGTTGACCACGAACTGGGCGTCATTGACGCGCCCGAGATGGATCGGGAGTTCTTCGGTACGGAACATCGAACGAACGTCGAGCCAGGCCAGTTCGATCTGGCCGAACGTGGAGTCCGGCATCCGCAGCGGAGCGAGCGCCGCAGGCACGGTGAGGAAGCTCGTCACCTCCTCCTGCCAATCGATACGGTGCACCACCGACATCTCGCTGCGGCCGCGGATGTTGATGAGGCCCAGGTCGCGGTGCTGCACCGTGCCTTCGCGCAATTGCGAGATGACCGCGTCGGTCACCCAGATCTGGCCGGGACCGGCCAGGTCGCTCAGGCGCGAGGCCAGGTTGACGGCGTCGCCGTAGCAGTCGCCCTCGACCTCGACCACCTCGCCGCTGGCCACGCCGATCTGCAGCGCCATGCGCAACGGCACAGGCCACGCGAGCAGCCGCTTCTGGTGATAGCGCTGCAGCTCGACGACAGCGTGCGTGGCGGCTGCACCACTGGAGAAGATGGCGAACACGCCGTCTCCGAGCGACTTCACCACCCGGCCGCCATGCGCCTGGCACACGCCGCCGATCCATTGCGTCAGCCGCGTCACCGTTTCCGTGGCCCGCGCATTCCCCATGGCCTCGAAGACTCTCGTACTCCCCGTCAAGTCCGCGAATACGACTGTGGAATTGACACCCATATTGTTGTGATTCTCGATTTTTCTATCGCAGGTTGTGAACGTTCAGGCTCTCTACCTTCCTCCGCAAACAGCTCTCCTGGCTATATCCATCGCGCACAAAAAGAAACGGCGTGCGCTCTCTTCGTGTTGACCGCTGGGTATACCCCGTTGGGCACGGAGCAGACATACCAAGGGTCTTTTGGCCGCTTGTAGTACTTTTGAAAACAAAATACAACGACGGCGAAAAACACTAAGCCAAGGGTGTTGTTTACAAACAAGAAACATCGTTTCAGATCTTGTGGAACTCCTGACTGAGGCTTAAGGTAGCGGCCGTCCTGGCTTCCCACACGCATCCCGTCCATGCTTCTCCGCCTCCTTCGCCTGCTGAACGTACCCGGCTCCGGATCCCGCCAGGCGACGGAGAGCCAGCTGGGGCGCATTCGCACTGCGATGCTGTCGGTGCTCCAGGGCCATGGCGGCCACTCGGTGCAGCGCGTCAGCCAACGCGTGCGCTTCGCGGCCGACGTCGAGGCACTCTGGTACCTGCGACAGGACGTGATGATGGCGCTGAGCGCCATCGATGGCGAAACCGCCGCCCGCCGCCAGATGAAAGCCATCAACAGCATGTTCAAGGGCGGATTGCCGGGCTCGATGGGGCCTCGTGCGCACCAGCGCTTTACCAGCAACAACAGCTGAAGCTGCGGCGGCCCTTCGGGGCCGTTTTTCTTTTTTCGATTTCTTCTCCCTGCCCGTGGTCAATGGGCGTGTTGATGATCATGTTCGTGGTGGTGCCCGTGCGCCGACGCGTGCAAGTGGCCCCAGACGAGGAAGACGTCGCGCCCTTGCGCCGCCATCGACACCTTCGCGCCCACCGGCAGCAGCACCTTCGTGGGCACGTGGCCGAACGGCAGGCCCGCCAGCACCGGCACCTTGAGCGAAGCGCGCAGCCGGTCGATCACCGTGTCCAGGCCAAAGCCGCGGTCGTAGCCCGGCACCTTGCGGATACCCGTGAACTGCCCGAACACGATGGCACGCTGGCGCGCCAGCACGCCGGCCATCTTCAACTGGTCGAGCATGCGTTCGATGCGGTACGGATGCTCGTTGGTGTCCTCGATGAAGAGCACTCCCTTGTCGACCGCGGGAAAGTATGGCGTGCCAAGCAGGCTGGCCAGCACGCAGAGGTTGCCACCCCACAGCACCGCGTCCTGCACCGGCTTGAACTTCAGGTCGGCATCGCGCGCCGGCATGCGCCAGCCGGTGCCTTCGCCCTGCCCGCTCACGAGGTCGTCGAAGCAGGCTTCCATGATGTCGTCAGGACCGGCCTCAGCGCCGAAGTCTTCACCGAGCGCAGGGCCCGACCAGCTCACGGCGCCGGTCTTGACCAGCAGCGCGCTCTGCAGCGCGGTGAAGTCGCTGCAGCCGACGAACTCGGTGCCCTTGCCGATCGCCTTGGCCACGGCCTTGTAGGGAATGGCATCCAGGATGCGCGTGAGGCCGTAGCCGCCGCGCGCGATGAGCGCGACGTCGGCACCGCTTGCTGCGGCGCGCGAAATCGCGGCGAGCCGCGTGGCGTCGTCGCCCGCGAAGCGTTGGTACGCCGAGAGTGCCGCCTCGTCGATTTCGACTTCATGGCCCAGCGCCTGGAGCCGCTTGACGCCGCGCCGGAACGCGGCCTTGTCGCGGACCGCGCTGGCGGGGGAATAGATATAGATGTGTTTGCTCACGTGTTCGAGTATCCCATTGCGTTTCGCGCCTGCAGCACGAACGTTCGAGCTTGCGCCGGCGCAGGTCCCGAGGACGTGGCGATGGGGCCGAGCGCGCGCAGCGCGGCTTCGTAGCCCCGATCGGGGAAAGGTGCGCGCCATGCGCCCCCGATTTGCTCGCCGCCGTCGGGCACGAGCAGCATCGCCGCGAAACGGCCGGGCGCCGCGGCCTGCAGCAGCGCGGCCAGGTCGGTCGCGGCCGCGCTGTGCGCAAGCACCATCGCGCCGGGCTGCATGCGATCCAGCCATTCGAGCAGCACGTCGCGGTGCCATTCAAGGCGATGCGGCGCTTCGCGCTTGGGCTTGTCGCTCTTGCCGAAACCGATCAGGTCGGGCACGAGCGTGCGCAGCCCGGGCAGGCCCACGAGCTGCCGGAAGAAGTAGCCCCATTCGCCCGGGCCGTGCAGGCACAGGCAGCAGGCTGCTTCGCCTTCACCGCCTTCACCGCCTTCATCGACGTAGTGCATGCGCCAGCCCTGCTGGCTCGGCAGGTCCTGCACGTAGTGCGGCGCGAAGGCGTAGCCGGCCAGCGCGTCGAAGCGTTCCTGCGGCGTGCGCAGCGCGTCGTCGCGCAAGGGTTCGGCCTGCGCGCGCGCGACGCTCCGGCGCTGCTGGAAGAAGGCCTGCAGCACCGCGGCGCACTCCTGCGCCAGCACCCCGCCCTGCACCAGCGTGCGATGGTTCAGCCGAGGTTCGGCGAAGAGATCGAGCACCGAACCGGCTGCACCGGTCTTGGGATCGGTCGCGCCGTACACGACGCGCGCCAGCCGCGAATGCAGCATTGCCCCCGAGCACATCGCGCACGGTTCCAGCGTGACGAACAGCTCGCAGCCATCGAGCCGGTAGTTGCCGAGCGCTGCGGCACCGGCGCGCAACGCGTTGATCTCGGCATGCGCGCTCGGATCGTGCTGTGCGACCGGCGTGTTGCGGCCTGTCGCGATCAGCTGGCCGTCCTTGACCAGCACAGCGCCGACGGGCACTTCGCCAGCCTCGGCGGCAAGCTGCGCCTCGGCGAGCGCGAGCGCCATCCAGTGCGCATCGCCCGGCATCGGCGCGGGAATGGCCTCAGTTGTCATCCGGCATCTGGCGCGCCTTGGTCGCCGCGTCGAGCGCTTCCTTGACCTGTCGCTGCACCTGTTGCGCATTCACAGGCGCTTCGCCTGCTGGTGCAGCAACGCCGGGCACGGCCGGCCGCGAAGAAGAAGCCATGCTCGTCATCTGCTTCTTCGCAACCAGCCCGGCGATCACGAGTGCCAGCACGAGGCCGATGAGTCCGAGTCCGCGCATCTCAGCGTTCCTGCGCCACGGGCGCATCGGCCGTCATGCCGAGCCGGCCCATCCACACGGCAAGCGCCTGCTCGTCCGGCGTGCCCGCGCTGTAGACCGCGTGCATCGCGGCATGCGACTCGCGGCGGTGCTGGTTGAGCTTGACCTTGCATTGCAGCGCCGTCACGCGCAACTCGAAGCCCGTGATGCCGGCCAGCATCTTGAGCTGGAATTCCTCGCCCAGGTCGCGCCACTGCTGCGCATAGGCGGGCTCGTGGTCGCCGATGAGTTTCTTGAGCAGCGCGTCCTTGTCCGCGGACTCCTCGATCAGCCGGGCCTCGACGGTGCAGTGCACGGCCAGGTAGTTCCAGGTCGGCACGCGGGCCAGGTCAGGGTACACCGAAGGTGACAGGTACGAATGCGGACCGAGGAAGGTGACGACCGCCTTGGGGCGCGCCTGCAGGTAGCGCCAGTGCGGATTGGGCTTGGCGCAATGCCCCAGCAGCACCAGTTCGTCGCCTCCGCGCGGCTCGGCCACGAGCGGCAGGTGCGTGACGTACGGCAACCCGTCGTCGTCGTTCGAGATCAGGCTCGCGAACGGGTGCGAGCGCATCAGCTCCAGCGCGATGGCCGGGTCCTTGGCATTGAACTGCGGGGGCATGTACATGGGCGTTTTTCCTCGTGGCGAGGCCCGATTGTCCCCGAGCCGCCCCTATCTTGTACGCGGCGCCTCCAGCAGTTTCACCATCGCGGTGTAGCCGCGCGCCTTGGCCAGCTGCAGCGGCGTGTTGCCCTGGCGGTCGGTCAGCTTGAGGCTGGCGCCGGCATCGATCAGCGCGGCCAGCGTGCGCTGATGGCGCGGGCCGCCGTCGCCGAGCACGATGGATTCGATCACGGCCGTCCAGTGCAGGTTGTTGACGTGGTCGAGCGGCGCACCCGCGGCGATCAGCCGCCGCACCACCTCGTCGTGCCCGAGGTGCGCGGCCGCGATCAGCGCGGTGCCGTCGTAGCGGCTCGTGGTCTGCCCGGCCTTGGCGCCGAGCGACAGCAGCAGGGAAAGCGTCGGCGTGTCATCGGCCACCGACGCGATGGTGACGGCGTCGTAGCGGTCGTCGTCTAGCAGGTCGAGGTTGGCGCCGGCCTTGGCCAGCAGCTTGATCGCCTCGCGCTGCCGCGCATGCGTGGCAACATGCAGCGGCGTGCGGCCGCGCGTGTCGCGCGCATCGAGGTTGGCGCCCGCGGCGGCCAGCGCCTTCAGCTTCTGCAGGTCGCCATGCCATGCAGCCTGGTGCAGTCCCTCGTAGGCCAGCACCTCCGCTGCCAGCGGCGGCACCTGGGCGAGCGCGCTGATCGGCACGCCCAACCCGAGCGCGATCGCCAGCACACCCGGCCAGATGCCGCGCGCCTTCATCAGAGCAGGCCCTTGACCTTTTCCAGCGCCGCGTTGGCGCACTGGTCGTCGAGGTGGCCGCCGGGTGCGCCGCCCACACCGACCGCGCCGATCACTTCATTGCCCGACTTGACCGGCACGCCGCCGCCCAGCAGCAGGAAGCCCGGCAGGTAGACCAGATTGGCCGCACCTGCGTTCTTCTGCGCGCCTTCCATCATGGCCTGCGTCGGGCTCTTGGCCGAGGCCGAGGTCCAGGCCTTGCGCTCGCTCGAAGCCAGCGTGTGCGGGCCGGCGTTGTCGGCGCGCTGCACGGCACGCACGGTGCCGGCGCGGTCGACCACGGTGGCCGCCACGTTGTAGCCGTTGGCCGCGCAGGCGGCCACGGCTTCGGCCGCGATCTGGTTGGCCAGCGCGAGCGAGATGTTCTTTTCGGTGCGCACGGCCGAAGCCGCGGGTGCGGGCGTCTGGGCCTGGACCGCGGAAGCGGCAAGCAGGACGGCGAGGCCGCCGAGGCGAAGGATGGAATGCATTGTTCGTTTTCTCCAGTGGATGCGGGTGGTTGCGCCGGCTGTTGCCGACGGCTGCGCCACTGTAGAAAACCCGGCGCGCAACGGCCATTCGTACGGCTACGCGCGGTGCTCCGTAGTTCTACGGAGCGCTGTCCACCAGCACGGCGTAGCGCCGGATCAATTGCGCGAGCGAATCGCAGCCGAGCTTGGCGAACAGGTTGGCGCGGTGCGTCTCGACCGTGCGCGGCGACAGCGCGAGCGTGCGCGCGATCTCCTTGTTGGTCAGCCCCTGCACGATGAAGGCGAGCACCTCGCGCTCGCGCTCCGACAGCTGAGCCACCCGCTCGCGCGCGGCGTTGTCCGCCTGCGAGCGTTCGCGCGAGCGCACGTGCTGCCGCACGGCCTGCTGCAGCGCTTCGAGCAATTGCTCGTCGTCCACCGGCTTTTCGAGAAACTCGGCCGCGCCGGCCTTGAAGGCGCGGCGGCACATCTCGACCGTGCCGTGGCCGGTCAGCATGATCACGGGCTGGTCGACGCCCTGCGCCACCAGACGGTCGAGCACCGTCAGGCCACTGATACCGGGCATGCGCACGTCGAGCACGATGGCGCCGACACTCGCGCGGTCGAACCCGTCGATAAAGGCCTGCGGGTCGGCCCAGGCCTGAACGCGCAGGCCGACCGTACCGATCAGCAGCGACAGGCTGTCGCGCACCGCCTGGTCGTCGTCGATCAGGTGGACCAGCGGAGATTGCGGTGGATGGATGCTCGGCGTGTTCATGGAGACGGTGCGACCAGCGGCAGCAAAAGAGTGAAGCGCGCGCCGCGCGGCGAGGCGTTGGCCGCGCTCAGGCTGCCGCCCATGCCGCTGGCCAGGGTTTCGCTGAGGCTCAGGCCGAGGCCCAGTCCGCCTTCGCGCGTGCTGAAAAAGGGCTCGAAGAGGCGCGGCAGGGCCTCGGGGGCGATGCCGCGTCCGTTGTCGGTCACGGTCAGCACGCCCTCCTGCCCATTGCGGCCGACCGAGACGACGAGGCGCCGCTCGGCCGCCGGCACGAGATCGAGCGCCTGAAGCGCGTTCATCAGTAGGTTGTGCACGATCTGCTCGAGGGCCACGGCCTCGGCCTGCACGCGCACCGGCGCCTGCGCGGTGGCGTCGAACTGCGCGTTGATCGTGTGCTTCGCGAACTCCGGCGCCAGCAGGTGCATGGCGCTGCGCACCACCTCCTGCAGCACCAGCGGCTTCGCGTCGCCCGCGGCCTCTGGACGCTCGATGACGCGGCGCAGGCGTCCCACCACGCTGGCCGCGCGGCGCGCCTGCTCGACGGCCTGCCCCATCGCGTCGCGCGCCGTGGCCAGGTCCGGTGGCTCGTCGCCGAGCAAACGGCGCGCGGCCTGCACGTTGGCCAGCACCGCCGTGAGGGGCTGGTTGAGTTCGTGCGCCAGCCCGGCAGACAGTTCGCCCAGCGCATTGAGCCGCGCGACCTGCCCGAGCCGCAGCAGCTCTTCGGCCCGCCGCCGCGCCACGCGCTGGCGCTGCGCGGTCCACAGGCCTACCAGAAGCGCAGCCGCGGCCACAGCCCAGCCAGCGATGCCGCGCCACGGCAACTCGCCCCATCCCACCTGCCGCTCGGCCACGAGGTCGAAGGGCTGGCTCGGCGAGGCCAGCGCCTTGGTCAGCCCGAAGCGCCATCCGTTCGTGGCCGGTGCACCGGGTTGCAGCACGAGTTGCTGCCCGTCGCGCTGCAGGCTCACCCTCACGGGGCTGCGCTGCGGGTTCATCGGCCAGTCGCGCCACGGCACGGAGCCGGCCAGGTCGACGTCGAGTGCGTAGCTGAACGGCGTGGCGCCGATGACGAGCACATAGCGGCCATGAGCCAGGTCGAGCGCGGCCAGTTCGGGGCGCTGCAGGCTACGCGAACGCGCCTCGGCCGCGGCCAGTGCGCCGGCCTGCACGCCGTCTGCCCAGGGCTCGTCGCGGTCGCTCCGCTGCACGCGCAGGATGGACGAATACACCGAAGGCAGGCGCTGCTCCGGATGGTCCGCGCCGGTGCTGGGCTCCAGCAGCGCGAGCGTGGCCAGCACGGCGTCGTACTGCACCATCTGCTGGCTCATGAGCCGGTGCGCGATGCGCACATCGGTCTCGAAGTCCTGGTGCACCTGCGCCAGTTCGGCGCGCGCGAGCCACACCGCGCCAGCGGCGGTGAGCACCAGCCATGCCAGCCACCAACCACCCTGCGTGCGCAACCACTGTTTCATGGCGCGGATTGTGCCCGGCGCGGCGAGCCTGTCCGGGGTTGGCCGAGAATGCGGGCCCAGACATGGCTGACGTACAGGACTCTCTTTTTCCCGATCTTCCGCGCCCTGAAGAGGCGTCAGCGGCCGCGCCGGCGCCCGCCAAGGCGGAAGCCGAACCGCCCGCGAAGAAGAAATCGCGCACCGGCACGGTCGAACCCGCCCCCACCGATCCGGCACTGGTCGAGCTGGCCGCTGCGCTGCCGCCCAAGCTGCGGCTCGGCACCTCGTCGTGGAGCTATCCGGGCTGGGCCAACCTGGTTTGGGATGGCGAATATGCCGAGACCGTGCTGTCGAAGAACGGCCTCTCCGCGCTGGCGAAGCACCCGCTGTTTCGCACCGTGAGCCTGGACCGCAATTTCTACCGCGCCCTCACCGCCAGCCAGTACGCACGCTACGCGGCAATGGTGCCGGACGACTTCCGCTTCGTGGTGAAGGCGCCGAGCCTCGTGACCGACGCCACCGTGCGCGACGAAAGCGGCCGCGGCATGCAGGCCAACCCCGTGTTCCTCAGCGCCGAGATCGCGCGGCAGGAGTTCGTGCTGCCCGCGCTCGAAGGGCTGGGCCATCGCATCGGCGCGCTGGTGTTCCAGCTGAGCCCGATTCCCGGCCACCTGCTGGCCGACCAGCCCGCGCTGCTGGCGCGCATCGCCGAGATGCTCGACTCGCTGCCCGACCTCGCATCGGTCGCGCCCGATGCGGTGATCGCCGTCGAAGTGCGCGACCCGCAGCTGCTGAACCCCGCCTTCGCCGAGATGCTGCGCAGCGTGCGTGCCACCTTCTGCATGGGCCTGCACGCCAAGATGCCCCCCATCGAGGAGCAGTTACCGATGCTGCGTGCGCTGTGGCCCGGTCCGCTGGTGTGCCGCTGGAACCTGCACCGCCGCCATGGCCGCTTCGGCTACGAGGACGCAGAAAAGCTCTACGGCCCCTTCGACAAGATCGTCGATCCCGATCCCGAGACGCGCGCGGCGCTGGCCAAGGTGATCGCGGGAACCACGCGCGCGGGCCAGAACGCTTTCGTCACCGTGAGCAACAACGCAGAAGGCTGCGCGCCGCTGACCATCGCCCAACTGGCACGCGACCTCATCGGCCTGCCGTCGCGCTAGCCGATGTACTGCTTGGCAGCGACCGTCATCTCGACTTCGACCGTCGCATTTTTCGGCAGTGCATACACGCCGACCGCCGTGCGCACGTGCACGCCGGCCTCGCCGAACACACGGTGCAAGAGGTCGGAAGCGGCATCGGCCACTTCGCTCTGCTGGGTGAAGTCGGCCGTGCATTGCACGAACACGCCCACGCGCAAGACCTTCTCGATGGCATCGAGCGAACCGAAGGCCCTGCGCAGCAGCGCCAGGCTGCGCAGCGTGCAGATCTGCGCGCCTTCGCGGGCCTTGTCGAGCGACACTGTGTCGCCGACGCGGCCGGTGACCACCACCGTGGTGCCCACGCGCGGCACCTGGCCGCTGAGGTAGACCGTGCGGCCGCCGCGCACGAGCGGCACGTAGTGGCCGCCGGCAATGATCTCGCCGTCGAAGCTGTGGCCCAGCTCCGCGGCAATCTGGTCGGCGATCTGGTCCCGGGTCTTTTCTGCTGTCATGGCGCTTCCGTGAAAGGGAGGTTCATTGTCGCCAGCCCTCTCACCGCGCAACAGATACAGAGACTGCAGATCAGCGGCAGAACAGATCAGCCCTCGAACGCGAGAAACACCCGCCCGCCCTCGATCTTCACCAGGTAGCTGCGCAGGTCTTCGGTGAGCGGCGCGCACATCGCCTTGCCCGTGCGCACGTCGAAGCGCCCCTGGTGCAGCGGGCATTCGATTTCGTGGCCCTCGAGAAAACCATCGCACAGCCGCGCATGGCCGTGCGTGCAGATGTTGTCCGTGGCGTGGATGCCGTCCTCGGTGCCGTAGAGGGCGATGTCGCGCCCCTGCACCTCGATGCCCACCACGTCGTCGGAGGGAATGTCGTCGACGGCCGCGGCGTCGACCCAGGTCATGGTGCTCATGGTCGCTTTCAGATGGGATAGATGATGGAGTTCGGGATCATTTCGCTGTCGAACACGCACAGGCGCGACGCGAACTTCAGGCCTTCAGGTGTGGGCACCACGGTGTCGATGTAGCGGCCGACGTTGAACACCGTCGAAGGCCCGTCGAGCTTGGTGCGGAACACCGCGTAGTTGGCCTCGCTCTGGATCGTGCCGTCTTCGTCGACCTTGTGCACCAGTGGCAGGCCAACGACGTGGCGCTGGTAGTACGGATCGTGGAACAGCGTCTCCTTGATGCCGTAGACCCGGTCTTCCAGCATGCCCCGGCTCTCGAACGAGAGCGTGGCCAGGGGCAAATTGCGCTCGTGGTTTTCACGCGGCTGAAGGCGGTAGCTGCATTGCTCCGTGAAGAACGCGGGCCACAGGTCCCAGTGACCGGAATCGACCGCATGGGCATAGGCCGCATAGAGGCGCGAGAGCTCCAGGTAGGCGTTGGCGTCGAGGTTCTTCATGCTTCCATCACCTCGCGCCAGTAGCGGTACATGCCGCGAATCAGTGTCTCCGTCACCATGTGGTCGGTGTTCTCCACCTCGCGCCCGCCGAGTTCGGCCAGCGTGCGATGGAAGGGCTTCTGCTCGAAGCCTTCCTGCGAGAACTCGATGACTTCGCCGTCATCGGCCGAGACGAAACCCGCGGGGCCGAACAGGTTGGCCTGGCGCAGTCGCCGTTGCGTCATCTCCTCTGTGTCGTCCTCGAAGCCGAAATGCGTCCAGACGAAATCGAAGGCCTCGTGTCCCACGGGCTGGATGTGCCGGGTCGAGACGCTGTTGACCTGCTGCTGGAGGATCAGGCTGGGGAACAGCGTCATCATCACCGCGGTCGGCCCGCCCCACCAGGGCTCGGGCACGATGTCGAGAAAGCGCGGGTCCTTCAGCTGCATGCTCTCCTTGAAGCTCGACACCTGCGTGACCTGGGCCGCCTTGCCGCCGGTGCCGCGCGTGGAGATCATCGCGGCGTGGCGGCCGTGCGCGTCCATCTTCAGTTCCGACCTGTTGTCGGCGCGCCAGAGCCCGAAGGTCACGAACCAGGTGTGCAGCAGGCCCGGGTGGTACGGGTCCTTGATGTTCTCCTGCATCAGCTTCCAGTTGCCTGGAATGCGCTGGCGGCTGTAGCCGAGGATGGTGAGCTTGCGGCCGTCGAACAGGCGGTCGAAGTAATGCAGGATGTCGGGCCCGAGAAAGTCCTCGAGCGACTCGATGCCGTGGTCGAATGATGCGAACACCACGCCGCCGCGCGAGGCCACCTTGAGCTTGGTCAGGCCGTGCTCCTCGGTCTTGAAGTCGGCCGGCATGCCGCCGTTGACCTTGCCGTCCTGCTTCACGCCGCGGCGGAATGGCACGCCCTGCAGATCGCCCTTGAGCGTGTAGTTCCACTGGTGGTAGGGGCAGACGAACTCCTTGCGGTTGCCATGGCGCTCGCGGCAGAACTGCATGCCGCGATGCGCGCAGACGTTCTCGAAGACGTGGATCACGCCCTCTTCGTCGCGCGACATGACGACCGAACGCTCGCCGATGGCAGTGCGCTTGAAATCGCCGGGGTTCGGAATCTCGGCTTCCAGACCGACGTAGCACCAGTGCTTTTCGTAGAAGAAGCGCTGCAGCTCCTTCTTGTGCAGCGCCTCGTCGGTATAGGCCATGAAGGGAATGCGACTGCTCTTTTCGCTTTCCCATTTCAATTCGATGGGGAACACGGTTTGCGTGGTCATCGCGGGTCTCCTTTTTTCTCGTGGTTTCTTGCTTCAGATGCCTTGCAGGTAGAAGGCATCGGCGTGGATCTGCTCGGTCGCGAGGCCGCGGCCACGCACCAGCTGGGTCACGGCCTCGACCATCGGCGGCGAGCCGCACAGGTAGGCGCGCCAGCCATCGAGGTTACCGGACCAGTCGGCGCGGATGGCATCGGTGATGAGACCCACACGCTGGTTTTCTTTCGCGGGGCCGGTGACGACCACCACATGCACATTCAGCCCCGGATGCTGCGCCTGCAGTTCGCGCAGCTCGCCCAGGCCGTAGACGTCGGCATCGGAGCGCACGCCCAGGTAGAGGTGGACAGGCTGTGTCAGCCCGGTCGCTATGGCACCGCGCACGATCGAGAGGATGGGCGCCAGCCCCGTGCCGCCCGCCGCGCAGAGCATGGGCCCGCGGTGTTTGGTGCGCAGGTAGGCGGTACCCAGCGGCCCGCTCACGCGCACCGAATCGCCAACGCGCAGCTGCTCGAAGATGTGCGCCGTGACCCGCCCGCCGGGCACCCTGCGCACGTGGAATTCAAGCTCGGCGTCGCGGCTCAGTCCGGCCATGGAATACGGCCGCGCCAGATCAGGCGCGAACTGCAGCTGCGCATACTGCCCCGGGGAAAACTCCAGCGGCTTGTTCGGCTTGAGGCGCAGGCGGCGGATGTCGTGCGTGAGCACGTCGATGCCGGTGACCGTCGCCTTCAGGATGCGCGCCGGATGCACCACCACTTCGTCGGGCTCCGGAATCTCGATGGCGCAGCTTTCGGTCAGCGTGCTCTGGCAGGCCAGTACGTAGCGCTCGCCCTGCCCGTCCGGTCGGATCGCGTCCTGGCCGCCGTCAAGCAGCTGGCCCGACACTACTTTGCAGCGGCAGGTGCCGCAGCGTCCCGACATGCAGCTGTACGACACCGGCACATGGTGTTCCCGCAGCACTTCGAGCAGGTTCGCGCCGGGGCGAACCTCGAGAGTGCGGGCAAGGGGGTGAATGTGAAGGTCCATCGTGGGGTTCTCTTGCGCCGGTGTGGATCCGGCTTGTCTCCGGGCCCGATGATGCTCGGCCCCTGCCGATTGACCAATAGAATTTGGTGAATCATCTGCATCACTGTGCTGAATAAAGGTGCGCCATGCAACTCAAGGACATCGACCTCAACCTGCTGCTGGTGTTCGACCGCATGCTGGCCGAAAAGCGCGTGTCGGCCGTGGCTGAATCACTCGGGCTTTCGCAGCCGGCCATCAGCAATGCGTTGGCGCGGCTGCGCAAGCTGCTGGGCGACGAACTGTTTCTGCGCACCGCGCGCGGCATGGAGCCCACGCCCTTCGCGCTGCAGTTGGCCGAGCCGGTGGCCTACGCCATGGGCGCGCTGCACACGGCGCTCAACCAGCAGGTGGTGTTCGACCCCGCCACGAGCACGCGCGGGTTCACGCTCGCCATGACCGACATCGGCGAGATCTACTTCACGCCGAGGCTGATGGAGGCGCTGTCGGTGGCGGCGCCGGGCGTGACGATCAGCACGCTGCGCAACAACACCGCGACCAACCTGCGCGACGAGTTGGAGGCCGGCCACGTCGACATCGCCATCGGCCTGCTGCCGCAGCTGAAAGCGGGCGTGTTCCAGCGCCGGCTGTTCCTGCAGCGGTACGTGTGCCTGTTCTCGAACGCGCATCCGCTCGCGCACAAGCGCAGCGTTTCGCTCAAGGACTTCAGCGCGGCCGATCACGTGCAGGTGCTGGCTGCCGGCACCGGCCACGGCAAGGCAGACGACGTGATGGCGGCACAGGGCATCCAGCGGCGCATCCGGCTCAAGGTGCCGCACTTCGTTGCCATCGGCCACATCCTGCGATCGAGCGAGATGATCGCGACCGTGCCCGAACGGCTCGCACAGAGCATCGCCGAGCCGTTCGGACTGGTCTGGCGCCCACATCCGGTGGCGCTGCCGCAAATCGCGATCAACCTGTTCTGGCACGCGAAGGCGCATCGCGATCCGGGCAACCAGTGGCTGCGCGGGCTGTTGTTCGACAACTTCGCCGATGGTGACTAGATGAGGCCCCTGAACGGCGTTGTTGCATAACCCTGCGGGAGTGGCCTTCGATCGCGGTTAGGCTAGGCAGATGAGCAAGCCACCGCGGGCGAAGTACCGCACGACGAACTGGAGTGAGTACACCGCGGCGCTCAAGCGCAGGGGATCATTGATGGTTTGGCTCGATGCCGACCTTCAATGGCTGGCTCCTGCCAGTGGTCGCTCAGGCCGGCCCGCTGTGTTCAGCGATGCTGCGATCCAGTTCTGCCTGACCTTGAAGTGCATGTTCGGGCTGGGCCAGCGCCAGGCGACGGGCCTGGCCGAGAGCCTGATCAAGTTGGCCCACTTGGACTGGGCCGTGCCCGACTACAGCACCTTGTCGCGGCGTCAGAAGACATTGAGTGTGGCCATTGCCACGCGCCGCAGCAGCGCGAGCCTACACTTGGTAAGGGAAGGCTCGCCCTGAATTCGGGTTGTGCAACAGCGCCCAGTTTCTCGATAACTAGCGATAGTCCCCGAAGGGACCCGATTTCACTCCCACTCGATCGTCGCAGGCGGCTTGCTCGACACGTCGTACGTCACGCGGTTGATGCCACGCACCTCGTTGATGATCCGCCCCGACACCTTCTTGAGCAGCGCGTAGGGCAGCTCTGCCCAGTCGGCGGTCATGAAGTCACTGGTCTGCACGGCGCGAAGCGCCACCACGTAGTCATAGGTGCGGCCGTCGCCCATCACGCCCACGCTCTTCACTGGCAGGAACACGGTAAAAGCCTGGCTCGTGAGGTCGTACCAGGTCTTGCCCGTTTCGGCGTCGGTGAAGTTTCGCAGTTCCTCGATGAAGATCGCGTCGGCGCGGCGCAGCAGGTCGGCGTATTCCTTCTTCACTTCACCGAGGATGCGCACGCCCAAGCCCGGGCCGGGGAACGGATGGCGATACACCATCTCGGGCGGCAGGCCGAGCGCCACGCCGAGTTCGCGCACTTCGTCCTTGAACAGGTCGCGCAGCGGTTCGAGCAGCTTCAGGCCCAACTGCTCGGGCAGGCCGCCCACGTTGTGATGGCTCTTGATGGTGACGGCCTTCTTGCTCTTGGCGCCGCCCGACTCGATGACGTCGGGGTAGATGGTGCCCTGCGCGAGGAAGGTCGCGCCTTTGTGGCCGCCATCGCCGGCCTTGAGCTTGGCGGCTTCCTGTTTGAACACGGTGACGAACTCGCCGCCGATGATCTTGCGCTTGGCTTCGGGGTCGCTCACGCCGGCGAGCTTGCCGAGGAACAGGTCGCTGGCATCCACGCGAATCACCTTCGCATGCAGCTTGCCTTCGAACATCTCCATGACCATGTCGCCCTCGTTCAGGCGCAGAAGGCCGTGGTCGACGAACACGCAGGTGAGCTGGTCGCCGATGGCACGGTGGATCAGCGCAGCGGCCACGCTCGAATCGACGCCGCCTGAGAGGCCAAGGATGACTTCTTCATCGCCCACCTGCTCGCGGATCTTCTCGACCGCTTCAGCGATGTGATCACGCATGACCCAGTCGGGCTTGGCTTCGCAGATGCCGAGCACGAAGCGCTCGATGATCGCCTTGCCCTGCACCGTGTGCGTCACTTCGGGGTGGAACTGCAGCGCGTAGTAGCGGCGCGCCTCGTCGGCCATGCCGGCGATGGGGCAGCTGTCGGTGCTGGCCATGAGCTTGAAGCCCGGAGGCAGTTCGGTGACCTTGTCGCCATGGCTCATCCACACGTTGAGCATGCCGTGGCCTTCGGGCGTGGTGAAGTCCGAGATGTCTTTCAGCAGCGCGGTGTGGCCATGGGCGCGCACGGCCGCAAAGCCGAACTCGCGCTTGTGGCCGCCTTCGACCTTGCCGCCGAGCTGATGCGCCATGGTCTGCATGCCGTAGCAGATGCCGAACACGGGCACGCCGAGGTCGAATACGGCTTGCGGGCACTTGTCGGTGGTTTCTTCGTACACGCTGGCATGGCTGCCCGACAGGATCACGCCCTTGAGATGGCCGTCGGCCGCGTATTCGCGCACCCATTCGTCGGTGACGTCGCAGGGATGCACCTCGCTGAGCACATGGGCTTCGCGCACGCGGCGTGCAATCAGTTGCGTGACTTGCGAGCCGAAGTCGAGGATGAGGATCTTGTCGTGTTGCATGGGCGTTGGGACTCAGAGCGTTGAAATGTCGAACAGCTTCACGCCCGCCTGGGGCGCTGCCTGGATGAGGTGCTCGTCGAAGGTGGCGAGCGGGAGATTGAGCGACTTGGCGAGCCAGAGGTAGCCGGCGTCGTAGAGCGACACGCCAACGTCGATGGCCACGGCGAGCACGGCCTTGTGCTGTGCGGGCGCGAGCTCGTGCAGTTCGACGCGGTGACGGATGGCGTCGAGCACGCTCCACAGCCCTTCGACTGCCGACGTCGGAATGCGGCCGCTGCGCACGCCGTTGGCGAGGATGTTGGCGCACTCCCATTGCCAGGCATTCGGTGCCTGCGGCTCGACCTCGTCGCGGCGGATGGCGGCGTAGAGCTTGCGGGTGTGTTCGCTGGCCATGTCGGGCAGCAGCCAGGCGGAGGTCACCGAGGCGTCCATGACGAAGGCTGTCACGATTGGCGCCCTTCGTCGAGCAATACGCGCAGTGGCAGACCCGGCTGGATGGCGGCGTGCAGCGCATCGATCTGCCCGAGTTCGCGCTCGATCTGCTCGTCGGTGATGACCGGCTTGCGGCGCACCGGCAGCATGCGCACGACTTCCTTGCCGTGGCGGGTGATGCGAACCTCCTCGCCCTTTTCGACCAGGTCGATCAGGGCCGAGAAGTTGTTCTTGGCTTCAGCGATGCCGATGGATTGCATTTGGGCCAGAAAATCTGAATCTGGCCCAAATTCTAAACTCAGTCTGGCCCGATTTTCAAGGTCTGGCCAGAATGAGCTTATTCAGCGCGGTAGTTCGGCGCTTCCTTCGTGATCTGCACGTCGTGGACGTGGCTCTCGCGAATGCCGGCCGTGGTGATCTCGACGAATTCGGCCTTGTTCTGCATGTCCGCGATGGTGGCGCAGCCGCAATAGCCCATGCTGGCACGCACGCCGCCGGCCATCTGGTAGACGATGGAGACGATCGAGCCCTTATAGGGCACGCGGCCTTCGATGCCCTCGGGCACGAGCTTGTCGGTGTTCGGGTTGCCGGTGGTCGACTCCTGGAAGTACCGATCGGCACTGCCCTGCTGCATCGCACCGATGGAGCCCATGCCGCGGTAGCTCTTGTAGCTGCGGCCCTGGTACAGCACGATTTCGCCCGGCGCCTCTTCGGTACCGGCGAACATGCTGCCCATCATCACGGTGCTGGCGCCGGCCGCGATGGCCTTGGCGATGTCGCCCGAGTAGCGCACGCCGCCATCGGAGATCAGTGGAATGCCCGTGCCTTGCAGTGCGGTGGCGACGCTGTCGACCGCCATGATCTGCGGCACGCCCACGCCGGCCACGATGCGGGTGGTGCAGATGGAGCCAGGGCCGATGCCGACCTTGACCGCGTCGGCGCCAGCGTCGGCCAGTGCGCGCGCGGCATCGCCGGTGGCGATGTTGCCGCCGATGACGTCGACCTGCGGATAGTTCTTCTTGACCCATCGCACGCGCTCGATCACGCCGGCGCTGTGGCCATGTGCGGTGTCGACCACGATGGCGTCGACGCCGGCCTTCACGAGAGCTTCGACGCGCTCTTCGGTGCCGTCACCCACACCGACCGCCGCGCCCACGCGCAGGCGACCGTTGGCATCGCGTGCGGCGTTGGGGAAGCTGGTCTGCTTGGTGATGTCCTTGACGGTGATCAGGCCCTTGAGCTCCCAGTCGCCGTTGATGACCAGCAGGCGTTCGAGCTTGTGCTTGTTCAGCAGCGCCTTGGCCTCGGCCAGCGTGGTGCCGTCGGGCACGGTGATGAGCCGGTCGCGCTGCGTCATGATTTCGCTGACGGGCACGTCGTAGCGGTTCTCGAAGCGCAGGTCGCGTCCCGTGACGATGCCGACCACCTTGCCGGCGTCGACCACCGGGAAGCCCGAGATGCCGAGCTGGTCGGACAGCGCCATCACCTGGCGCACCGAGTGCGTCGGCGTGATCACCACGGGGTCGCGCAGCACGCCCGACTCGTAGCGCTTCACGCGGGCCACTTCGGCGGCCTGCTGTTGCGCGGTGAGGTTCTTGTGCACGATCCCGATACCGCCCTCCTGCGCGATGGCGATCGCGAGGCGGGCTTCAGTCACGGTGTCCATGGCCGCCGAGACGAGCGGCAGGTTCAGCGTGATGTTGCGGGAGAATTTGGTGGCGAGAGAGGTGTCCTTGGGCAGGACTTGGGAGAACGCTGGCACCAACAACACGTCGTCGAAGGTGAGCGCTTTGCCGAGAAGGCGCATGGGTGAAGCTCCAAAAGATGGATTGTAACGAGGCCCCCGACCTGTTTGCCGGGCCGGGCTTTTTCGAAGCGTTGCAAAACCACCCACCCCGCATGTTGCAAAAAGTAAGGCCCGGCTAAACTTCAGGGATGAAATTCGTGCACTGGCTGGTACTGGGATGTGTCGTTGCGCTGCCGCTGTCGGCGAGCGCGCAATGGCAATGGGTCGACAAGAACGGCAAGAAGGTCTTCAGCGATCAGGCGCCACCGCCCGATGTGCCGGAGAAGAACATCCTGCGCCGCGTGGGTCCGCCGCCGGTGTCGCGCGCGAATCCCAACGTCGATGCATCGCCCGCCGAAGGCGCGACTGCGGAGGCTGGTGCACCTGCCAAGACGGCGGGCACGCCGAAGCCCACCGGCGTCGACAAGGAACTCGAGGAAAAGACCAAGAAGGCCGAGGCCGAGGAAAAAGCCAAGCGGGCTGCGGAAGAAGCCAAGGTTGCGAAGGCCAAGGCCGACAACTGCGCGCTCGCGCGCCAGGGCAAGGCCACGGTCGACAGCGGCATCCGCATTGCCAAGGTCAATGCGCAGGGCGAGCGCGAGATCATGGACGACGCTGCGCGCGCCGCCGAGCAGAAGCGCCTTCAGACGGTCATCAACAGCGACTGCAAGTAACCGGCGCTCAGTAGCCGGCCTTGCCGCCCTTGCGGCGATTCGCAAACAGGCCTGTGCCCCGAGCACCCTGGCGCTGGAACCGCTCCCGGCGCGCCACCTTGGGGTCCACCTTGAGGGGACGGCACAGCTCGATGCGGTCGCCGTCCTTCAGGGCCTGCTCCCACTCGACCACCCTGCCCCAGATGCCCGGGGTCATGGCGTGCCGCCAATCCAGATCCGGAAAGCGCAGGGAAAGATCGCTGGCCCGGACCGCATCGGCCAGCGTCGTGTCGGGTGCGAGCCGCAGGACCTGCTCGAACACCTCGCGCGCCGCCGGCGAGCAGCTGAGCGTGACCTCGATGATCATCAGGACGAGCCGTAGACCTGCTCGGCGCGCTTGACGAACGCCTCGACCAGGCTGGAGGCGATGGTGTCGAACACCGGCCCCACCAGTGCCTGCAGGGCGAAGTTGCTGAAGCCGTAGCTCATGTGCAGCTCGACGCGGCAGGCGCGCTCGCCTTGCTCGCCCACGGGCACGAACTTCCATTTGCCATCGAGGTTGGAGAATGGCCCGTCGACCAGCTTCAGCTGCACCTCGCGCCCCGGCACGTGCGTGTTGCGGGTCGTGAAGCTCTGGTGCAAACCGGCGAATGCCAGACCGACTTCGGCCGTCATGCCGGCCTCGTCCTGCTCGAGAATGCGGGCCTTGTCGCACCACGGAAGAAACTGCGGATACCTCGCCACATCGGTGACGAGCGCATACATCTCTTCGGCGCTGTACCAGATGAGGACGGACTTGTTGACTGTTTTCATAGAATCGGCACAGCGTGCGCGACGGATTGTATTGAAGCCATGCAGCCCCCACATTCCCGAGTCATGGCCACAAAGAAACAAGACACCTCCTCCCGCATCGCCGACAACAAGAAGGCCGCGTACAACTATTTCTTCGAAGAGCGCTTCGAGGCCGGCATGGTCCTCGAAGGCTGGGAAGTCAAATCGCTGCGCGAAGGCAAGGTGCAGCTCACCGACGGCTACGTGGTGATCCGCAACGGCGAACTGTTCGTCGTCGGCTGCCAGATCAACCCGCTCAAGAGCGCGTCCACCCACGTCAATCCCGATTCGGTCCGCACCAAGAAGCTGCTTCTGAAGAAGGACGAAATCCGTCGCCTGATAGGCAAGGTCGAGCAAAAGGGCTACACGCTGGTGCCGCTCAACCTGCACTGGAAAGCCGGCAAGGTGAAGTGCGAGATCGCGCTCGCCAAGGGCAAGGCCGAGCACGACAAGCGCGACACCATCAAGGACCGCGAAGGCAAGCGCGAGGTCGAGCGCGCGATGAAGAACCGCAGCCGCTGAGTCTTTTCTGCAGGCGCCATCCCCGGCAGGTTGCCGCACGACCCTTTTGCTCGAACTCGCGACCCCGGCCTACCGCAATTTGTCGTGCCGACCGCATAAACTGCCGGCTCGCGCAATCATCTCGCCTGGCCTGTCACCAAGCTTGTTGTCGCGATTTTTCAACTGAAGGAGAAACTGCATGAAATTGCTCAGCGCCTCGATCCTCGCGGCGGCCCTGCTCGCCGGCTGCGGCGGCATGTCCAACAAGACCGCCAGCGCGCCCGACACGCCCACCCGCACCGCTGACGGCGTGCTGGTCGGACCGAACGGGATGACGCTGTACACCTTCGCCAAGGACACCGCGGGCTCCGGCACCTCCGCCTGCAACGCCCAGTGCGCCACCAACTGGCCCCCGCTCGGCGTGGCCGACGCCGCCAAGCCCATCGGCGGCTACACCATCATCATTCGCGAAGACGGCAAGCGCCAGTGGGCCTACAAGGGCTGGCCGCTGTACTACTGGGCGAAGGATGCCAAGCCCGGCGACAAGACCGGCGATGGTGTCCTGAACGGCGCCTGGAAGGTTGCCCGTCCCTGATCCCCTGCGGATCTGACGCAAAAACGCCGGCATCTGCCGGCGTTTTTTTCTGGTTTCGCGGTGTGGAGGAGATCCGAACCGCACGCGGCAGAACCGGCCCCTCAGTGGGCACCCGGCACCGCGGTGTCGGCGATCGTGCTGCGCCGCCCACGCAATGCCAGCAGTTCGTTGAACACCAGCGCGCCGATGACCAGCACCCCGCCGGTCAGCACGCTCGCTGCAGGCCGCTCTCCCGCGCCGATCCAGGCCAGCGCGATGCCGAAGATCACCTCCAGCAAGGCCAGCAACGCGACCTCAGGCGCCTTCAGCACCTGGGCGCACAGAACCGAGAGCACACAGGGAATGGCGAGCTGGAACACGCCCAGGAAAGCCAGCAGCCCGAGATCATGCGCATTGGCCCTGAAGGGCCAGGCGAAGGGCAACGTGAACAGCGCCGAGAGCACCGCACCAATCAGCACGGCAGGTACCAGGTCGATCCTGCGACCCTTGGCTTGCGCGTGTTGAACCACGGTCCAGTTGGTCGCGCCGGCCAAAGGCACGCACAGCGCAACGAGCGTACCGGCCAGTGAACCGCCGCCGCCCTGCAGCAGTTGCGTGCCGTACATCCAGCCGATGCCGGCCCCCGCGACCACGATGGCCAGCCAGGTGCGCGCGGGCAGCCGATGCCCGATGAAAGAGCGCGCCGCCAGCGCAGTGAACAGCGGCCCGAGCGACATCGTGACGAGCACGCTGGCCGTCGAAGCCAGCGTGAGCGCGACCATGAAGGCCGTGAACATCACGGCCCAGCACACGCCGGAAATCCAGAGTTCGCGCCCGGCATGACGCAGCTGCGAGAACACCGCACGCCCCCGCCAAAGCGGCAAGATCACCAGCAGCGCCAGCATCGTGAAGAAGCTGCGCCAGAAGGTGATCTCGAAACTGTGCGCCTGCGCGAGGTGCCGCGTAACGACGCCCGCCGTGCCCCACATCAGGGTCACGACGGCCATCAGCCAGACGGCGCTGCCGTGCGTCAGGCGCATGAAGGGGGCTGCAATCCGAAAAAAAGCGATCAGCCCTGCGACGTGTCGCGGCCTGCGCGCTTGCGCTCGTGTTCCTTCAGGTAGCGCTTGCGCAGGCGCACGCTCTTGGGCGTGATTTCGACCAGCTCGTCGTCCTCGATGAATTCCACGCCGTATTCGAGCGTGAGTTCGATCGGAGGCGTGATCTTGATCGCGTCTTCCTTGCCCGAGACGCGGAAGTTCGTCAGCTGCTTGGTACGCGTGGCATTCACCACCAGGTCGTTGTCGCGGCTGTGGATGCCGACGATCATGCCTTCGTACACCGGGTCGTTCGCCTTCACGAACATGCGGCCGCGATCGTCGAGCTTGCCCAGGGCGTAGGTGAAGATTTCACCGTCGTCCATGGAGATCAGCACGCCGTTCTTGCGGCTGCCGATCTCGCCCTTGTGCGGCTCGTAGCTGTCGAAGATGTTGCTAATGAGGCCCGAGCCGCGCGTCAGGTTCAGGAATTCGTTGGTGAAGCCGATCAGGCCCCGCGCCGGAATGCGGTATTCGAGGCGCACGCGGCCGCGGCCGTCCGGTTCCATGTTGACGAGTTCGCCCTTGCGCTCGCCCAGTGCCTGCATCACGCCGCCCTGATGCTGTTCTTCGATGTCGGCCGTGACCAGCTCGATGGGTTCGTGCTTTTCGCCGTTGACGTTGCGGAACACCACGCGCGGCTTCGACACGGCCATTTCATAGCCTTCGCGACGCATGTTTTCCAGCAGGATGGTCAGGTGCAGTTCGCCGCGGCCCATGACTTCGAAGACGCCCTCCTCGTCGGTCTCGTTCACGCGCAGCGCCACGTTGTGCTGCAGTTCTTTCTGCAGGCGGTCCCAGATCTGGCGGCTGGTGACATACTTGCCTTCGCGGCCGGCCAGCGGGCTGGTGTTGACGCAGAAATTCATGGTCAGGGTCGGCTCGTCGACCTTGAGCATCGGCAGCGGCGCCGGGTTGGCGGCGTCGGTCACGGTGACGCCGATGCCGATGTCAGCGATGCCGTTGATCAGCACGATCTCGCCGGGGCCGGCTTCTGTCGCCTGCACGCGGTCCAGGCCCTGGAACGTCAGCACCTGGTTGACGCGGCCCTTCACGGCCTTGCCATCCGGACCTTCCATCACGATCACGTCCGTCATCGGCTTCAGCGTGCCCTGGCTGATGCGGCCCACGCCGATGCGGCCGACGAAGGTCGAGAAGTCGAGCGCGGAAATCTGCAGTTGCAGCGGCGCGGCGGGGTCGCCCTTTTGCGACGGCACGTGCTTCAGGATGGTGTTGAACAGGGCCGACATGTCGGGGCCCCACTGCTCGCCCTGTGCGCCTTCTTCCAGCGACGACCAGCCGTTGATGCCCGAGGCGTACACCACGGGGAAGTCCAGCTGCTCGTCGGTTGCGCCGAGCTTGTCGAACAGGTCGAAGGCGGCATTGACCACCTTGTCGGGGTTCGCGCCGGGCTTGTCGACCTTGTTCACCACGAGGATAGGCTTCAGGCCCAGGGCCAGCGCCTTCTTGGTCACGAAGCGCGTCTGCGGCATCGGGCCTTCCTGTGCATCGATCAGCAGCACCACGCCGTCGACCATCGACAGCGCGCGCTCCACTTCACCGCCGAAGTCCGCGTGGCCCGGGGTGTCGACGATGTTGATGTGCGTGCCTTCCCAGGTCACGGCGCAGTTCTTGGCCAGGATCGTGATGCCACGTTCCTTTTCGATGGCATTGTTGTCCATCACCGTGTCGACCACTTTCTCGTGCTCGGCGAAGGTGCCGGACTGGCGCAGCAGTTGGTCGACCATCGTGGTCTTGCCATGGTCCACGTGGGCAATGATGGCGATATTGCGGATTTGGTTGGTACTCATGGTGTCGCTTCGATCTGTTGTGCGTTCAAAAGAATTTGCTGGATTTCGATGGGGTTCAGCAAGCGCCCCGGTATCAGTTCGCCGGCCGTGACGTGGGCCGTGCCGAGGAAGGCAGGTGGCTCGGTGCCGAACACGGCCACCTCGCTCGCATCGGCCCAACTGCCGCGGCGGCGCAGGCCCGAGAGAAAACGTGCCGAATCTTCCGCGCCGAGCGTGACGCGGCTGTGGCCGTCCACCAGAGCTTCGGCAGGCAGGAGCCGTGCCAGTCGCTCTTCTTCGTCCAAGGCTTCGAGCGCCTCGAGCGTGATGCACCGGGCTTCGACGAAGCCGCCAGTGGCGGTGCGGCGCAACGAGGTCAGGTGCGCACCGCAGCCCAGCGCCTCGCCGATGTCTTCGCCGAGGGTGCGGATGTAGGTGCCCTTGCTGACGGCGGCAAGAATGCGGATCGTGTTGTCATCGATGGCGGCGAGTTCGAGCTTGTGTATCACCACGTCGCGCGGCGCGCGCTCGACTTCGATGCCTTCGCGGGCGTACTCGTACAGCGCCTTGCCGTCTTTCTTGAGCGCGCTGTGCATCGGGGGCACCTGGCGGATCGGGCCTGTGAACTGCGCTTCCACGCGCGCCAGGTCTTCCGGCGTGACGTGCACGGGCCGCTCGGCGATCACGTCGCCTTCGGCATCGCCGGTCGCGGTCTTGACGCCCAGACGGGCCGTGGCCGCGTAGGTCTTGTCGGCGTCAAGGTGAAGTTGGCTGAATTTGGTGGCCGCGCCAAAGCACAGCGGCAGGACTCCCGTGGCGAGCGGATCGAGCGTGCCGGTATGGCCCGCCTTTTCGGCGCGCAGCAACCACTTGGCCTTCTGCAAGGCCTGGTTGCTGGAGAGTCCCAGCGGCTTGTCGAGCAACAACACCCCATGCACAGGGCGCCGCTGCACCCGTGTGCGTGGCGCGTTCATGGCTAGTCGTCTTTCGAACGCGAAGCGACGGCCTGCGCGATGAGCGCGTTCATGTCGGCTGCACGCTCGGTGGTGCGGTCGAACAGGAAGTGCAGCGTGGGCACGGTGTGGATATGCAGGCGCTTGAACAGGCCGTTGCGCAGGAATCCCGCGGCCTGGTTCAACGCTTCGGTGGTCTCGTCCACGTCGCCCGTGAGCAGGCTGAAGAAGATCTTCGCATGCGCATAGTCCGGCGTGACCTCGACCGCCTGAATCGTGACCATGCCCACGCGCGGGTCCTTCAACTCACGCGCGATCAGCTCCGTCAGATCGCGCTGGATCTGGTCGGCAACCTTGAACGCGCGGTTGGGGGCGGCGGCTTTTCTTTTCGGCATGGACTCTCTCGCTTCGAACGCTTACAGCGTCCGGGCGATTTCCTTGATTTCGAAGAACTCGAGCTGATCGCCTTCCTTGATGTCGTTGTAGTTCTTGAGTTTGATACCGCACTCAAAACCTTCGCGGACTTCGCGGACATCGTCCTTCATGCGCTTGATCGAGTCGACTTCGCCGGTGTAGATCACCACGTTGTCGCGAAGCAGGCGGAAGTGCGCACTGCGGTTGACCGAGCCCGATGTGATGTACGAACCCGCGACCGTACCGATCTTCGAGGCCACGAACACCGTGCGGATCTCGGCCGAGCCGATGATTTCCTCACGGCGCTCCGGCGCCAGCATGCCCGACATCGCGACCTTGATCTCGTCCACGGCATCGTAAATGATGCTGTAGTAGTTCAGCTGCACGCCGTTGCCTTCGGCCAGCTTGCGCGCACCGGCATCGGCACGCACGTTGAAGCCGATCACGACCGCCTTGGAGGCGATGGCGAGGTTGATGTCGCTTTCGCTGATACCACCCACGCCCGCGTACACCACCTGCACCTTGACCTCGTCCGTCGCCAGCTTGAGCAGCGATTGCGCCAGCGCTTCCTGCGAGCCCTGCACGTCGGCCTTGATGATGATGCGCAGCGTCTGCACTTCGCCGGCCGACAGGTCGGTGAACATGTTCTGCAGGTTCGCGGCTTGCGCCTTCGCCAGCTTGGTGTTGCGGAACTTGCCGGCACGGTAGGTGGCGATTTCGCGCGCACGGCGCTCGTCGCTCATCACCATGAACTCGTCGCCCGCCTGCGGCACTTCGGTCAGGCCCTGGATCTCGACCGGGATCGAGGGGCCCGCGGCCTTGGTCGACTTGCCGTCTTCGTCCAGCATGGCGCGAACGCGGCCGTAAGTCGAGCCGGCCAGCACCACGTCGCCGGTCTTGAGCGTGCCGGACTGCACCAGCACGGTGGCGACCGGGCCGCGGCCCTTGTCGAGCTGGGCTTCGATGACCAGGCCCTTGGCGGCGGCATCCACCGGCGCCTTGAGTTCCAGCACTTCGGCCTGCAGCAGCACCTGCTCGAGCAGGTCGTCGATGCCCTGGCCCGTCTTGGCGGACACCGGCACGAACGGCACGTCGCCGCCGTACTCTTCGGGCACGACCTCTTCGGCCACCAGTTCCTGCTTCACACGGTCCGGGCTGGCATCGGGCTTGTCGATCTTGTTGATCGCAACCACGATCGGCACACCTGCCGCCTTCGCGTGCTTGATGGCTTCCTTGGTCTGGGGCATGACGCCGTCGTCGGCCGCCACCACCAGGATCACGATGTCGGTGGCCTGCGCACCGCGGGCACGCATGGCCGTGAAGGCCTCGTGACCCGGGGTGTCGAGGAAGGACACCATGCCGCGTTCGGTTTGCACGTGGTACGCGCCGATGTGCTGCGTGATGCCGCCGGCTTCGCCCGCGGCGACCTTGGCGCGGCGGATGTAGTCGAGCAGCGAGGTCTTGCCGTGGTCGACGTGGCCCATGACGGTCACGACCGGTGCGCGCGGCAGGGCTTCGGCGGTTTGCGCCGACACGTCCTCGTCGGTGAAGGCTTCCGGATCGTCCAGCGCGGCAACCACGGCGTTGTGACCCATGTCCTCCACGATGATCATCGCGGTGTCCTGATCGAGCGACTGGTTGATGGTCGCCATCATGCCAAGCTTCATCAGCTGCTTGATGACTTCCTGCGCCTTGACGGCCATCTTGTGCGCGAGCTCGGCCACGGTGATGGTTTCGGGCACGTGCACTTCGAGCACGCGTGCCTCGACCGGCGCGGCCGGTGCGTGCTGCTCGTCATGACCGCCACGGTCGTTGCCGCGACGCCCACGCGGGCCTCCGCGCCAATTGCCGCGACCGACGCCGCCGCTGGCATCACCGCGGGTCTTGATTTCCTTCTTCTTGGCGGGATCGCCAGCCCAGCTCGACGAGAGCTTCGCTGACTTGACTTCCTTGCCGGCACCGGCAGCGCCGGGTGCCGCTGCAGCGCCGGGCGCGGCAGGCGCGCCTGGGCGCGCTGCGGGTGCAGCCGGCTTGTGCAGCGTGCCCTTGACCGCGGCCTTCTCGGGCTGCGGCTTCTCGGGCGCCTTGTGCGGCACCAGCACGCGGGCCGGTGCGTTCATCATGGCGCGGATGGCTTCGGCTTCGGCGAGGGCCTTGCGGCGCCGCTCGTCGAGGTCCTTGGCGCGCGCAGCTTCCTCGTCGGCACGGGCCTTCGATTCGGCCGCAGCCTTGGCCTTCGCGTCTTCCTTGGCCTGCATCGCAGCGGTCTGCGCGGCGAGCTTGGTGTCGGCAGCCTGTTGCTCCGCGGCGGCGGCAGCAGCATCAGCCGCTGTCGCTGCGGGCGCTGGCGCCACGGCCGGCGCGGCGGCTGACCTGGCGGCAGCGTTCACTGCCGCGGCCTCCGCGATGGCGGCAGCCTTCTTTTCGGCGGCGATACGAGCGGCTTCCTGCTCGGCTTGTTCGGCGCGTTCGGCTTTTTCAGCCTGTTCGCGTTCACGTGCTTCGGTTTCTTCACGCAGGCGACGCTTTTCGGCCAGCTCTTCTTCCTGGCGGCGGATCAGCTCGGCCTGGCGGCGCGCTTCTTCCTCGCGGCGGGCCAGTTCGGCTTCGTCTACGCGGGGTGCGGCCGGTGCGGCTGCCGGGGCTTCGGCGGCCTGCTGCGCGTGTTCGGGCGTGGCCGGATGGCCATCCTCGCGCTGGATGAAGGTGCGCTTCTTCCGCACCTCCACCTGGATGGTGCGGGCGCGGCCGGTAGCGTCGGCCTGCTTGATCTCGCTGGTCGATTTCTTGGTCAGCGTGATCTTCTTGCGCTCGGGCTCGACAGTGCCATGGCTGGCCTTCAGATGGCCGAGCAGGCGCTGCTTGTCAGCCTCGGTGAGTGCATCGGTGGCGGCCGCTTTGGGCACGCCTGCGCTCTTGAGCTGGTCAAGCAAGGTTTCGGGAGTCTTCTTGAGCTCGTTCGCGAACTCGGCGACAGTGGTACTGGACATATTGGTTTCGTGCCTCCATGACCGTCACTCTTGGCCGGCGAACCAGTGTTCGCGGGCTTTCAAGATGAGGGCTTTGGCGTCATCGGCGCTCTGGCCGGTGATCTCGGTGAGTTCATCGACCGCGAGGTCGGCAAGGTCGTCACGGGTGTTCACACCCGCTTCGGTCAGCTTGGGAATCAGCTCGGGGTCCAGGCCTTCGAGATCGTGCAGGTCTTGCGACACTGCCGATTGGGGCTCGACACCCTCTTCCTTGGCGATTTCCATTGTCAGCAGCGCATCCTTGGCACGCGAGCGCAGCTCATTGATGGTGTCTTCGTCGAAGGCCTCGATCTCCAGCATTTCTGAGATCGGCACGTAGGCCACCTCTTCGAGGCTGTTGAAGCCTTCGGAAATGAGGATGTCGGCGATCTCTTCGTCGACGTCGAGCTTTTCCATGAAGAGCTTACGGCTGGCGTCGGTTTCGCTCGCCTGCTTCTGGGCCGACTCGTTGGCGTCCATGATGTTGATCTTCCAACCGGTGAGGTCGGAAGCCAGGCGCACGTTCTGGCCGCCGCGGCCAATGGCGATCGCGAGGTTTTCCTCGTCGACCACCACGTCCATGGCGTGCTTTTCTTCGTCCACAACGATGGACGACACGTTGGCCGGGGCCAGCGCACCGATCACGAACTGGGCCGGGTCTTCGCTCCACAACACGATGTCCACGCGCTCGCCGGCGAGCTCGTTGGTCACGGCGTTGACGCGGGTACCGCGCACGCCGACGCAGGTGCCGATCGGATCGACGCGCTTGTCGTGCGAGAGCACGGCAATCTTGGCGCGCGAACCGGGGTCGCGAGCACAGCTCTTGATTTCGAGCAGGCCTTGTTCGATCTCGGGCACTTCCTGGCGGAACAGCTCGATCATGAACTCGGGGGCCGAGCGCGAAAGAATGATGGGCGCGCCGCGCAGCGTCAGGTCGACTTCCATGATCATGGCGCGCACGCGGTCGCCATTGCGCAGATTTTCCTTGGCGATCATCTCGCTGCGGCGCAGGCGGCCTTCGACGCGGCCGGCCTCGACGATGATGTCGCCCTTGTCCAGGCGCTTGACGGTGCCCACGAAGATCTTGTCGCCGCGCGACATGAAGTCGTTGAGCAGCATCTCGCGCTCGGCATCGCGAATCTTCTGCAGGATGACCTGCTTGGCGGCCATGGCGCCGATGCGGCCGATCGGCACCGAATCCACCGCTTCTTCGATGTACTCGCCGACTTCGATGTCCGACATTTCTTCCTTGGCTTCGAACAGGAGGATTTCCTGGTCAGGCAGCTGCAGGCCGGCCTCGTCGGGCACGACATGCCAACGGCGGAAGGTCTCGTAGTCGCCGCTGTCGCGATCGACCGCGACGCGGATGTCCACATCGCCCTGATGGAGCTTCTTGGTGGCTTGCGCCAGTGCGGATTCGACCGCGCCGAAGACGACGTCACGCTCGACGTTCTTCTCGCGCGAGATCGCATCCACCAACATCAACATTTCGCGATTCATGCCACCACTCCTCTGGTCAGTCCGGAACCTGCGTTCCGTCGTCAATATCCGAAAAACCCGGTTGGGTTTTGGCCTTGCGGCCCTTGAAATCCACAATGGGCGCGAGCCGCGCGTCGCGCAGCTCGTCCAGCACGAAGCCCAGCGCCTGCAGCGTTGCGGGCGCGCGCTTCTTGCTCACTTTTTGACCTGGCTTGGGCTCCGGCGCATCGCTCCAGACGATTTGCCAGCCCTGGGCGCCAGCGGCACCCTCTACCTTTGCGACCCGCTCCAGCGTGCCGCGAAACTTCTTGCGGTTGGCCGACACCTGGCCCGCCGCTGCCGCGCCCATGGGCGCCTTGAGCGTGATGTCGATCACCTCGCCCACGAAACGCTCGAAATCCTGCTCATTGCGCAGCGGACGGTCAATACCCGGCGAGGACACCTCGAGCCGCTTGTAATCGACACCATCGACCTCGAGCGCGAATTGCAATTGGCGCGTCACCTTCTCGCAGTCCTCAACCGTCACGAAGGGCTCGGGCACACCGGCAGCCACGGCTTCGGAGGTGGGGGCCGTCCAGGGCAAATCAATCGTCACGCGCAGCAATCCCCCGGCCGAGCGCTCGATCTCGACCAGGTCATAGCCGAGACCGGCCACGGTTTGTTCCACTATTTGCTGCAATGCCACGTGTTCGAATGCGCCTTTTGAGTAACTGGATTCATGCCACCCGCCCGCCACGGATGCCAAATCGCCATGAGCTCAGCCATGAATGCTCAGCCCAGAATGCATAGACCAAAAAAAACGGGCGGTTGGTACCCGCCCGTTTGGTCGTGAGCCTCGAATTATATGCTATTTGTGCAATATATGAAGGGGCTTTGCCCCTCAATCGGCCATTGCGCGACGCGATTTAGACCAAACCAACGCAAACAGGACCGCACCGAGTGCCAGCGCCGCCGCCGCGACGAGTAGCGGCAACTGAAAAGACCCGGTTCGCTGGGCCAGCGGCGCCGCAAACAGCGGCCCGATGATCTGCCCTACCCCATAGGAAGCCGTTGCATAGCCGATCAGCCCGGCCGCCGCATTGCCTCGCAGACGACGGGCATCCCGCATGGCGAAAAGCGTGATGGCGGTGAACGGCATGCCCAGCAGCAGGCTGCCGAGCGCAAATCCGGCGATGCTCGGCCACGCCACCGACAGAACGACACCGAGCGCCTGCAGCGCGTAGGCGCCAGCCAGCAGCAGCCGATTGTCCCAATGCGTTGGCGCGCGGGCTCCGATCAACGCCCCCGGAATGATGGCCAGCCCGAACAGCGGCCAGAAGAAATCGGGCCAGGGCGACCCCGGCAGCGCCTGCCGGGCGATCACCGGCAGGAAGGTGGCAGTGATGATGTAGCCAAAACCGGCCAGGCCATAGAGCGCGACCAGCCAGATGGCGTCGCTGCGGTCGGCCGCCGATCCGGCTTCGCGGGCCGCGGCAGCAGGCGCCGGCGCAGCCCCGCCGCCGACCGGTGCCCGCTCGCCGTCGTCGAAAACCCGCCAGATCACCGCGACCAGCACGATTGCCAGGATGCCCAGGCCGATCCACCCCGCCTCGGAACCCCAGCGCCCCAGCAC
>NZ_JBGLYN010000079.1:0-31251 GCF_047304045.1 Variovorax sp. Varisp85 | reverse complement strand
CGCCCACCCAGTCCCAGAAGCCGAAGGTGGTGTCGATGCCGAACTTCTTCGCCGCTTCCACGTTGGTGGTGAGCGCCGCGAAGTGGCCCGCGATGTCGGTGCCGCCCGACTGCTCGTACCAGCGCCTGGCCGACTGCGCGTTGGTCATCGTCTCGGCCGTGGTGAAAGTCTTCGAGGCAATGAGGAACAGCGTGTGCTCGGGCGCCAGGCCCTGCAGCACGCCGGCCAGCTCGTGGCCGTCGACGTTCGAGACGAAGTGGAATCGCTTGCCCGGCGCGGCGAACTCGGCCAGCGCCAGCACCGCCATCTGCGGGCCGAGGTCGGAGCCGCCGATGCCGATGTTGACCACGTCGGTGATCGTGTGGTCGCCGCGCACCTTCTCTGCATAGGCCAGCATCGCATCGAGCGTGGCGTGCACCTCGCGCAGCTCGTTCGCGGTCTTGGGCCCGGTCGGCGCATCGGCCGGCGCGCGCAGCAGCGTGTGCAGCACGGCGCGGTCTTCGGTGACGTTGATGTGCTCGCCCGCGAACATGGCGTCGCGGTGCGCCTCGAGGCCGCATTCGCGGGCCAGCGCGAGCAGCAGCTCCTCGGTGCGTGCGTCGACCAGGTTCTTCGACAGGTCGGCGAAGACATACGGCGCCTCCTGGCTGAAACGCGCAAAGCGGTTCGCGTCGTCCACGAAGGCATGGCGCACGTCGAACTGGCGGCCCGCCGTTTCGAAGCTGGACTGGAGTTGCGCCCAGGCCGGCGCATGGTCGCAGCGAAGGGTCATGGCCATGTTTACTTGCCGCTTTCCTGCATGAGTTTTTCGAGCTTCACAGCGTCGGCTGCGAAGGCGCGGATGCCTTCCGCGAGCTTCTCGGTGGCCATGGCATCTTCGTTCAGCGCAAAGCGGAAGCCCGCCTCGTCGTAGCTGACCTTGGCGATGTCGCCCCCGGGTGCGGCCTTGGCGTCGAGCGCGTGCTGCAGCGGTTCGTTGCTGGCGGCCAACTCGGCCAGCAGCTCGGGGCTGATGGTCAGCAGGTCGCAACCAGCCAGCGCCTGGATCTGTCCCACGTTGCGGAAGCTCGCGCCCATCACCTCGGTCTTGATGCCGTGCTGCTTGTAGTAGTTGAAGATTTCCCGCACCGACTTGACGCCCGGGTCGTTGGCGCCGGCACTGGCTGCTTCATCCCACTTGGCGCCGGCCGACTTCTTGTACCAGTCGTAGATGCGGCCCACGAAGGGCGAGATGAGCTGCACGCCGGCCGCGCCGCAAGCCACGGCCTGCGCGAACGAGAACAGCAGCGTGAGGTTGGTGCGGATGCCCTTCCTCTCGAGTTCGCGCGCCGCCTCGATACCTTCCCAGGTGGAGGCCACCTTGATCAGCAGGCGCTTTTCGGTGTCGATGCCTTCGGCCTTGTAGAGCGCCACGATGCGCTCGCCGCGCGCCACGGTCGCGGCCGTGTCGAAGGACAAGCGGGCGTCGACCTCGGTCGACACGCGGCCCGGGATGATCGAGAGGATTTCGCTGCCGAAGCGCACCAGCAGGCGATCGATGACCTCATCGAGCGGCTTGCCGGCGTGCTTCTTCACGGTTTCATCGAGCAGCGGCCGGTATTCGGCCTTCTGCACGGCCTTGAGGATGAGCGACGGATTGGTGGTCGCGTCCTGCGGCCTGGAAACGCTGAGCTGCTTGAAGTCACCGGTGTCGGCGACGACGGTGGTCCACTGGCGGAGGGCATCGAGTTGGTTCATGAAATGATTATCCAGTGCGGGTTGTGACAAGTCCTGCACGCAGTTGCGCGTGGGCCGATGTTTTCATGCGCACCGTAGCACGGGTTTTCCGCCGCTCTATCAGCCTGTTGCGTACAGGGTTGTCAGCCGCCCTGCCCTACACCGGCTGTGGTCCGCGGCTGACGGCATCGGCCGCCCGCCCGGGGCTACGCTGCGCTCCACGCCGAAATTTTCAGCCAGGAGCCCCCCATGTCCCATCGCCAACGCGGCCCCGCGCCTCCCGACGGCCAGCCCTTCGACGACCGCCGCACCAGCGCGGCGATCGGCACCATGGCCACCGCTTTCGTCATGGGCGGCGCCGCGGCCTGGCTGGCCCTCCAAGCTTCGCGTACCGCGCGTGTGCAACCGGCCGGCCCGGCCGACGGCGCACCGCTGATGCGGGCTCCGCTGCAGGTGGTGGCGCCGGTCGACCTGCGGCGCTATGCCGGCATCTGGCACGAGCAGGCGCGGCTGCCGAACCGCTTCCAGAAAGCCTGCGCCGGCCCCGTGACCGCCGAGTACACACTCCAGCCCGACGGCACCGTGCAGGTCGTGAACCGCTGCGCGCGCGCAGACGGCAATTTCGACCAGGCGACCGGCACCGCGCGCGTGGTGCCCGTGGCAGGCCAGCCCGGCGCGGGCCGACTCCAAGTGCGCTTTGCGCCCGCCTGGCTTAGCTGGCTGCCCATGGTCTGGGGCGACTACTGGATCCTGAAGCTCGACCGCAACTACGAGGTGTCGCTCGTCGGCACGCCCGACCGCGAATACCTCTGGGTGCTGTCGCGCGCGCCGCGCCTGGACGACGCGGTGCTGAAGGCCGAGCTGGACTACGCCAGCAGCCTGGGGTTCGACACCGACAAGGTGGTGCTGACCGGTAGATAGCGCTGCAGCTGCGACGGCAGCATGGCCGGCGTGGTGCAGTGGATGGCCTGCCAGCCGAAGGCGCGCGCCGCCTCGACGTTGGCGGCGGAGTCGTCGATGAACACGGTCTGTTGCGGATCGAGCGCGTAGCGCATCGCCAGCACCTCGTAGATCTCGCGCTCGGGCTTGAGGAACTTCACGTCGCCCGAGAACACGCCGCCGTCGAAGCGCTGCATGAACGCATGCCGGCGCTCGATGGCGCGGGCGTACGACGCAGGCATGTTCGACAGGTAGTACAGGCGCAGCGGCTGGCCGGCCTCGCGGTGCGCGACCAGCTGTTCGAGCATGTCGACCGTGACGCCGATCGGCTCCAGCCGCTCGCCCAGTCCTTCGAGCATGGTGCGAAGCGGCCCGGCCGGCAGCGAGAGCCGGGCCGACATGCGGGCGATGGCATCGTCCAGCGTGCGGGTGCCGCAGTCGAAACCCGTCCAGTCGTCGTGATGGAAAAGTGCCCGGCCCATGGCGACCGCGGCGGCCTCAGTGGGCGCGTGCTGCGCGAGATGGGCCTGTACCAGCCGGGTGGGCTCCCATGCGAACAGCACGGCGCCCAGGTCGAAAACCACGTTCATGGCGCCATTGTTTCATGCACCGGGCACCACGCTCACGCCGTGGGCTCCCAGCGACAGCGTGGCCTGCGCGCCCGCCGCCAGCGGACGGGACAGGTCGTTCGACACCACGAAGACCGGCCCCAGGGTGGTGTCGAAGCCGTATTCGTAGAAGCTGCCGAGGTACGCCGCCTTGCGCAGCGTGGCCGGCAGGCCGCTGCCCGCGTCCGCGGCGCCGATCTGCCAGGCTTCGGGACGCACCGCAACCTTCACCGTGCCGGGTGCCACCGCATGGCGCGGCTGCAGGCGCAGCGGGCCGAGCGCCACGCTGCCGTCGGCCTGCGCCGTGGCGGGGAACACCATCGCCTCGCCCATGAAACCAGCGACGAACTCGCTCTCGGGCCGCCCGTAGAGCTGCTCGGGCGTGCCGCGCTGTGCGATCACGCCGTGGTCCATCACGATGATCTGGTCGCTCACGGCCAGCGCCTCGCTCTGGTCGTGCGTGACGTAGGCCACGGTCAGCTTCAAGCGCTGCTGCAGCGCGCGGATTTCCTCGCGCATCTCGCGGCGCAGGCGGGCGTCGAGGTTGGAGAGCGGCTCGTCGAAAAGCAGCACCGCCGGCTCCAGCACCAGCGCGCGCGCCAGCGCCACGCGCTGCTGCTGGCCGCCCGAGAGTTCGCTGGGCAGCCGCTCGTCGAAGCCGACCAGGCCCACGCCGCGCAACGCCTCGCGTGCCCGCGCGGTGGCCTCGTCCTTCTTCACGCCGCTCATGCGCAGCCCGTAGCCCACGTTCTCGATCACGTTCATGTGCGGGAACAGCGCGTAGCTCTGGAACATCATGCTGACGTTGCGCTCGGCCGGCCCCAGCGTGGTGACGTCGCGCCCGCCCATGAAAATCGAACCAGAGGTCGGCGACTCGAGCCCCGCGATCATGCGCAGCGTAGTCGTCTTGCCGCAGCCCGACGGGCCGAGGATGGTGGTGAGCGTGCCGACCGGCACTTCGAAGCTGATGCCCTTGACGGCCAGCGGCGCGTTCCTGTCGGTGCCGTAGCGCTTGGTGACGTTGCGGAATTCGATGCCGTTCATGCCAGGCCTTCCATTTTGTGATGTCCCTGATGCTGCGGCGTGGCCCCTCGTCGTCCCAGCTTTCGCTCTCCCACCACGAACTGCACCAGTGCAATCGCCAGCGACATCAGGATCATCAGCACCGTGCAGTACGCCAGCGCGATACCGTAGTCGCCGTTGCCGACGCGGCCGATGATGTAGGTGGTGGCCAGCTCGTTCTCGGCCGTGACCAGGAAGATCACCGCGCTCACCGTCGTCATCGCGCGCACGAAGCTGTAGACCAGCGCGGCCACCAGCGCGGGCTTCAGCAACGGCAGCACCACCTTGAAGAGCGTCTGCGAGGTCGATGCCCGCAGCATCAGCGAGGCTTCGTCGAGCGAGCGGTCGAGCTGCTTGAAGGCCGCCGTGCCCGCCCGCACGCCCACTGGCAAATTGCGAAACATGAAGCACAGCACGATGATGAGCCCCGTGCCCGTGAGCTCGAATGGCGGCACGTTGAAGGCCAGGATGTAGCTCACGCCGAGCACCGTCCCCGGAATGGCGAAGGCCAGCAGCGCGCCGAACTCGAACAGCCCCTGTCCCCTGAACTCGTTGCGCGCCAGCAGCCACGCGATCAGCAGGCCGAGCGCCGCAGTGATGGGCGCCGAGATGCCCGCGAGCTTGAGCGTGGTGATCAGCGAGTTCCATGCCGTACCCGCCCACACCAGCCCGAACTGCCCCCATTCGAGCGAGAACGCGTTCCTGAAGTGGTTCAGCGTGAAGCTGTAGTCGCGCCCCCAGGTCTGCACGAAGCCGCCCGCGAAGGCGAACAGGTAGACCACCGCGGTGAACGCGATCCACGGCAGCGCGATGCACTGGATGGTGCGGCGCACGCCGTCGGGCAGCGCCATCGGGATGCCGGCGTCGCCCTTGCCGCTCACGGTGGTGTAGTTCTGCTTGCCGAGCACGCCGCGCTGCAGCGCGAACACGCCGAGCGCAAACAGCGTCAGCACCCAGGCCAGCGAGGCCGCGCGGCCCTGGTCGTACTGCGCGCCGACGATGGCGAAGAAGATGTCGGTCGACAGCACCGAGAACTGCCCGCCCACCACCACCGGGTTGCCGAAGTCGGCGATGCTCTCGATGAATCCCACCAGGAAGGCGTTGGCCAGCCCCGGCTTCAGCAGGGGCAGCGTGATGGTGAAGAAGGTGCGGCGGCGGTCGGCGCGCAGCATCTGCGCGGCTTCCTCGAGGCTTGGCGCAATGCCCTGCACCACGCCCCGCATGATCATGAAGGCGATGGGCGTGAACGCGAACAGCTGCGCCACCAGCACGCCCGGCATGCCATAGAACCAGCGCGTGGGCTCGATGCCGAACACGTTCTCCAGCACCTGGTTGACGATGCCGGCGCGGCCGAACAGCAGGATCAGGCCGAGGCCCACCACGAACGGCGGCGTGATGATCGGCAGCAGCGCCAGCACCCGCAGCGCGCCTTGCCCGCGCTTGCTGCCGCGCTCGGCCATCAGCGCCATTAGCGTGCCGAGAAAGGTCGTGCCGGCCGCGGTGAGCAGGGCCAGTACCAGCGTGTTCCACGCCACGCCGCAGCGCACGCCGCCGGAAAGGCACCCCAGCCCCCAGATGCGTTCGGTGAACACGCGCGCGACAAACGCGGCGATCGACCACTGCCCGTCCTCGTTGAAGAACGCGCCCGACAGCGCCTTGCTCACCGGGTAGGCGATGAACAGCGCCATCAGCACGCCGCAGCCGATGACCGCGGCCGCCACGAACAGGTCACCCTTGAAAAGGCCGAGCCGCGCGATGCCGAAGGCGGCCAGCAGCACGAGCACAGTGAGCGCCACGAAGCCGCCCGCGCCGATGCCGAACTGGTTGACGGCCAGATCGCCGAACTGCGTGTTGAGCGCCGCGAAGCTCCAGCCCCGCGCGCCGATCGCGAAGCCTGTCACGGCCAGCCCGATGGCGCCGACCGCGCCACCCGCGAGCAGCCAGCGTCCCTGGCTGCGGCCAGCAGGCAGCCACGCACCTACCGCGCACATCAGCAGCCCAGCAAGGCCGACGAAGAGCCAGCCCCGACCCTGCGTCGCCGCCTGCATCAGGCCGTTGGCACCCTCCGCCTGGCCGAACACCTGAGGAACGGCTTCGTACCAGGTCGCGTCCTGAATCGCATACCAGGGCAGCAGCAGGTACGCGGCAAGGCCCAGCGCGACCCATGCCCAGATCCAGCGCTGCGAGCGCCTGGCCGCGGCCAGTGACGCCGGATTGACCGGCACGCCGGTGTCGATCAAATGCGCAGCCACTCAGCGCGGCAGCGAATTGACGTCTTTTTCCCAGCGCGCGATCAGGCGCCGGCGCTCGGTGCTCGCGCCATATTTGGCGTAGTCGTAGTTGATGAACTTGATCTTCTTGAAGTCGGGGATGCGCGGGTCGAGCTTGGCGTTCACGTTGCTCGGCAGCTGGAATTGCTTGTTGGCGGCGCCGAGCTCCTGCGCGGCGGGCGTCAGCGCCCACTCGTAGAACTTCTTGGCCGCCTCGAGGTTGCGCGCGCCCTTGACGATGCTCATGGAGCCGATCTCGGCGCCGGTGCCGTCGCTCGGCGTGATGGTCTCGACCGGGAAGCCCTGCATCTTCTCGCCGGGGCCGTCATGCACGAAGCTGATGGAAATCGCGGTTTCGCCGCGCGCCACCGCCTTGATCGGGCCGGTGCCCGAGCGGGTGTACTGGCCGACATTCTTGTGCAGCGCCTTCAGGTAGTCGAAGGCCTTGTCCTCGCCCATCAGCTGCACCAGCGTGGCGATCATGGTGTAGGCCGTGCCGCTGGAGGCCGGGTTGGCCACCTGGATGTCTCCCTTGTACTCGGGCTTGAGCAGGTCGGCCCAGGTCTTGGGCACGGGCAGCTTCTTCTTGGCCAGCAGCTCGGGGTTGTAGCCGAAGCCCAGCGGACCCGAGTAGATGCCGACGGTCTTGTAGCCCGACTGCCTGGCCTGCTGCTGGGCCCAGGGGTGCAGCTGCGAGAGCGTGGGCGACTTGTATTCGAGCGTGAGCCCCTGCTCGGCCGCCTGCAGGTGCGGGTCGCCGGTGCCGCCGAACCAGACGTCGGTCTTGGGGTTGTCCTTTTCGGCGATCAGCTGGGCCAGCGCCTCGCCGGAGCCCTTGAGCGCCATGTTGATGCGCACACCGGTGGTGCGCGCGTAGACGGTGGAGATCACGCTGCACCACTCGGCCTGGACCGAACAGATCACGTTGACGGTCTGCGCCGACGCGGCGGCCGACAACCCGAGCAGCGCGGCTGCGGTAAAAAGCTTCTTCATTTGAATTTTCTCCGCCTCATGCATAAAAAAAGGCCTCGCGGCCACAGGTCAGCGTAGCTTTAGTACAGGTCGGGCGAATCGGTACAAGTACCATCGCATGTGGCCCTCTCGGCGGCCCACGACCTGCTCGGCATTCAGACAAAGGAAAGTTTTTCATGAGCTTCGATCTCGTTCTGTTCGGCGGCACTGGCGATCTGGCGTGGCGCAAGCTCATGCCCGCGTTGTTCCAGGCATTCCGGCACGGCAGCCTGCCGCAAGACGGGCGCATCGTCGGCGTGGCGCGGGACGACCTGTCGGACGACCAGTACCGGGAACTGATCCAGTCGCGCTTCAGCGCGGTCGAGGGCGCCAAGCGGCCCTCCCCCGAGGAGTTCGAGAAGTTCGCGTCGATGCTGCACTTCCTGCGCATGGACCTGTCCAAGCCCGACGACTATGTGCGGCTGGCCGACCTGCTCAAGCAGCGCGACGCGAAGACGATCGTGATGTACGTCGCCACGGCGCCCGCGCTCTTCACGCAGGTGGTCGAGCAGATCGCCGCGGCCGGCCTCAACGGGCCGAGGACGCGCATCGTGCTCGAAAAGCCGCTGGGCCATGACCTCGCCTCCAACCGCGCGATCAACGCCGCGGTCGGCAAGGTGCTCGAGGAGAAGCAGGTCTTTCGCATCGACCACTACCTCGGCAAGCCATCGGTGCAGAACCTGTTCGCCATGCGCTTTGGCAATGCGCTGTTCGAGCCCATCTGGCGCCGCGAGCACATCGCCAACATCCAGATCACCATGGCCGAGGACCTGGGCGTGGAAAAGCGCGGCGCCTTCTACGACCAGACCGGCGCGCTGCGCGACATGGTGCAGAACCACGCGCTGCAGTTGCTGTGCGCGATCGGCATGGAGCCGCCGATCAACTCGCACGCCGACGCCATCCGCGACGAAAAGCTCAAGGTGCTGCGCGCGCTCAAGCCCTGGACGCCCGAAACGCTGGGCCTGCACACGGTGCGCGGCCAGTACACGGCCGGCACGGCCTACGGCGAGCGCGTGCCGGGCTACCGCGACGAGCCCGGCGTGAACCCCGATAGCCGCACCGAAACCTTCGTGGCGCTGCGCACCGAAATCGCCAACTGGCGTTGGGCCGGCGTGCCCTTCTACATCCGCACCGGCAAGCGGCTGGCCTCGCGCGATGCGCGCATCGAGGTCAACTTCAGGCCCACGCCGCATGCGATCTACCGCGCGCCGACCGGCAACGTCAACAAGCTGGTGATCAACCTGCAGCCCAAGGACGGGCTGGAACTGCACATGCTCGCGCAGGCCCAGGACAACCGGCAGCGTGGCGGCAACGGCCACAGCAACGCCGCGCAACTGGCGCCGGTTCAGCTCGACCTCGACTTCGACAAGCGCTTCGGCGCCGAGCGCGTGGGCGCCTACGAGCGCCTGCTGCTCGACGTGATCGACGGCCGCCTCAACCTGTTCGTGCGCAGCGACGAGCAGGAAGAAGCCTGGCGCTGGGTCGAGCCGCTGATCGACAGCTGGGAATCGGACGGCGGCCCGCGCCCCTATGCGGCCGGCACCTGGGGCCCGAGTGCGTCGAGCGCGATGATTGCGCGCGACGGGTTCGCCTGGGGCGAGGAGCAGTAACGCTGCTGCCGCGCCGGCGCGCTCAGCCGAACTGCAGGCAACGCATGCTGAGCGTGCCCGACTGGAATCCCTCGTAGACCGTCTTCGCGCGTTCGCTGGTTCCTGCGGCACCGAGGGCGTAGAGGAAGGGGTAGTAGTGGTCCGGCGTCGCCACGGCGGTGGAGGCTCCTTCGAGCTTTGCGTAGTCGACCAGCGCACGGTCGTCCCGGCCTGCCAGCGCCGACTTCACCGCATCGTCGAACGATTGCGCCCATGGCCGGCTGGCGCTCGGCCCATCGGGCGTGCCGCGATCGGTGGCGCGCAGGTTGTGCACCACGTTGCCACTGCCCATCACCAGCACGCCCTTGTCACGCAAGACTGCGAGATCGCGCCCCACCGCATAGTGAAAGGCGGCCGGCTTGTCGTAGTCGATGCTGAGCTGGAACACCGGGACGTCCGCTTTCGGATAGAGATGCTTCAGCACCGACCACGTGCCATGGTCGAGGCCCCATTGCTCGGTGGCGATCACCGGTGTCTGCCTCACCGCGCCGACGGTCTCGCTGGCGAGTGAAGGATGGCCGGGTGCGGGGTATTCAACGTCGAACAGCGCCTGCGGGAAGCCGCCGAAATCATGGATCGTCTTCGGCCGCACCTGCATGCCGACACCGGTGGCGCCACGGCTCAGCCAGTGCGCCGACACGCTGAGGATGGCCGTCGGCCGTGGCAGCTCCCGACCCCAGGCCGCCAGCCGGCGCGTGAACGCGTTGTCGCTGATGGCGTTCATGGGCGTGCCGTGGCCGATGAAGACGACCGGCATGCGCCGCTGCGGAGCCGCATGGGCGCGCGACGCCAGGGATGCCAGCACGGCGGTCGCGCCGAGCGCGGTACCCATGACGAAACCTCGGCGGCCCAGTTCGGTTGCGCCTTGCCGTTCGATGTCCGAGAAATTTGCCTTGCCTGCCATGGTTCCCTCCGGGTCAGCCGCCCACTGTGCGGCAGCGCCCGATGCGGTGCAGTGCCTTAACGCACACTTTTCAGCGGCTAGATGCGGCCCTCTTCCACCGCGTGGCAGGCCACCTGGACACCCGCGATGCTCAGCAGCTTCGGCCGCTCCGAGGAACAACGCGCATTGGCATGCGGGCAGCGCGGATGAAAGGCGCAGCCCGTCGGCGGGTTCAGCGGGTTCGGCACCTCGCCCTGCACCGGCGTGCGCGAGCGCCCCGTGTGCTTCATCTGCGGGATGGCATCGAGCAGCATGCGCGTGTACGGATGCCGCGGCTCGGCAAAGAGCTTCTGCTTGTCGGCCACCTCGACCAGCCGGCCGAGGTACATCACGCCGACCTGGTCGGCCACGTGGCGCACCACGGCAAGGTTGTGCGAGATGAACAGGTAGGTCAGGCCCTGCTCGCGCTGCAGGTCCTTCATGATGTTGAGCACCTGCGCCTGCACGCTCACGTCGAGCGCTGAGGTGGGCTCATCGCACACCAGGAACTCGGGCTGCGTGGCGAGCGCGCGTGCGATCGAGATGCGCTGGCGCTGGCCGCCCGAGAACTGGTGCGGGTACTTGCTCATGTCCAGCGGCGAGAGGCCGACCGACTTGAGCAGCTCGCCCACGCGCTCGCGCAGCGCGACCTTTTCGCTCAGGATGCCGTGCTCGCGCAGCGGCTCGCCGATGATGTCCTCGACGATCCAGCGCGGGTTGAGGCTCGCGTAGGGATCCTGGAAGATCATCTGGATGCGGCGGCGCAGCTTGCGGCCCTCGGGCGTCTTGAACGCGGCATGCGCGTCCTGCCCGTCGAACTGCAGGCCACCGCGCGTGGGCGCATACAGGCCCACCAGCAGACGCGCCACGGTGCTCTTGCCGCAGCCCGATTCGCCCACCAGCGCGAGCGTCTTGCCGCGCTCGATGGAAAAGCTCACGCCGTCGACCGCATGCAGCAGCACGCGCGGCTTGCGTTCGAGCACGCGGTTGAGCCAGGGTGGAGAGACGTCGAAGGTGCGCGCGAGGTCGTGCGCGACCACGAGCGGTTCGTTCGCGGCGGCGCTCATCGCGTCACCTCCGCGATGGGCTCGGCCGCTTCAGGCGCGGCGCGTTCGCCGGCCGACAGCGCATCGTGGTGCCTCGCCGCGATCTCGGCCTGGCCGGCGTGCGGGTCGGTCGCGTCGTGCAGCCAGCAGGCCGCGCGCGTGGCGCCGGCATGCATGAGCTCGGGCCGCTCGACGAGGCAGCGCGCAAAGGTGCGCGGGCAGCGCGGGTTGTAAGCGCAGCCGGCGGGAATGGCATTGAGCCGCGGCATCGCGCCGTCGATCTGGTTGAGCCGCTCGCGGTCGCTCGCCATGTCGGGAATCGAGGCCATCAGGCCCGATGTGTAGGGATGCGCGGGCTGGTGGATCACCTCGTGCACCGGGCCGATCTCGGCGATGCGGCCCGCGTACATCACGGCCACGCGATCGCAGGTTTCGGCGATCACGCCCATGTCGTGCGTGATCAGCATCACCGCCGCGCCGCGGTCCTTGCACACCTGCTTGAGCAACTGGATGATCTGCGCCTGGATCGACACATCGAGCGCGGTGGTCGGCTCGTCGGCCACGATGAGCTTGGGCTCGGCCGCGAGTGCCAGCGCAATCACCACGCGCTGCCGCATGCCGCCCGAGAACTGGTGCGGGAAGTGGTCGATGCGCTGCTCGGCGGCGGGGATGCCTGTGTCCTGCAGCAGGCCGATGGCCCGCTTGCGCGCTTCGGATTCCGACACGGGCAGGTGCGCGCGAATGGTCTCGACCAGCTGCCGGCCCACGGTGTAGAGCGGGTTCAGCGAGGTCAGCGGATCCTGGAAGATCGCGCCGATCTTGCGGCCGCGAATCGGCCGCATCGCATCGAAGCCGAGGTTGTCGATGCGCTGGCCGTCCAGCACGATCTCGCCGCCGGCCACGCGGCCCGGCGGTTCGAGCAGGCCGATGATGGCCGCGCCCGTGAGCGACTTGCCGGCGCCCGATTCGCCCACCACGCCGAGGATTTCGCCAGGCGCGATGTCGAAGGAAATGCGGTCGAGCGCGCGCAGCGTGCCGCGGCGGCCCGGAAATTCGACGACGAGGTCTTTGACCTGGAGCAGCGTCATGGTGGCGTTCTCCTTGTGTTCAGCGCAGTCGCGGATTCAACGCGTCGCGCAGCCAGTCGCCGAGCAGGTTCACGCTGAGTGCGATCAGCACCAGCATCAGGCCCGGAAACACCGTGATCCACCATTCGCCCGAGAACAGGTACTGGTTGCCGATGCTGATGAGCGTGCCCAGCGAAGGCGAGGTCGGCGGCACGCCGACGCCGAGGAACGAGAGCGTGGCCTCGGTGATGATCGCCGTCGCGACCTGGATCGTGGCCAGCACCATCACCGGCCCCATCACGTTGGGCAGCACGTGGCGCAGCATGATGCGCAGCGGCGCCACGCCGGTGACGCGCGCGGCCTGCACGTACTCCTTGTTGCGCTCCACCAGCGTGGAGCCGCGCACCGTGCGCGCGTACTGCACCCAGCCGGTCAGCGAGATGGAGATGATCAGCACGCCGAAGGCCAGCGACTCGTGCGCGCCGGGAAAGAGCGCGCGGCCGACGCCGGCGATGAGCAGTGCCACCAGGATGGGCGGGAACGACAGCATCACGTCGCATACGCGCATCAGGAAGGAATCGAGCCAGCCGCCGAAGAAACCGGCCAGCAGGCCCAGCACCACGCCGACGGCGAGCGACAACGCGACCGACACCAGGCCGACGATCAGCGAGATGCGCGCGCCGTAGATCACGGCCGAGAGAATGTCGCGGCCCTGGTCGTCGGTGCCGAGCAGGTATTTGGAAGAGCCTTCGGCGCTCCATGCGGGCGGCAGGCGCGCATCGCCGAGTTCGAGCGTGGCGAGGTCGAAGGGGTTGTGTGGCGACACCCAGCCGGCGAACACCGCGCAGATGACGCAGGCCAGCGCGATCAGCGCCGCGACGATGGCCACGGGCGAGGTACGGAAGCTGTAGCCGACATCGCTGTCGAGCCAGCGGGCTAGTGTTTTTTTCATCGTGAGGCAAAAGGAATGGGCCCGCAAGAAGCGGGCCCATGGTCAGGCCACCGCGCGAGCGGCCCTCAGTCTTATGGCTTGATGCTCATCCACTTGAAGGGCATGTAGTTGTCGGCCATTTGCGTGAGCGACACCTTCTTGCTGACACCCCAGGCCAGCGTCTGCTGGTGCAGCGGCAGATGGCCGATGTCGGCGGTGTGGATGTCGAAGGCTTCCTTGATCATCGCGTCGCGCTTGGGCTTGTCAGTTTCCGACTGGATCTTCTTCGTCAACTCGTCGAGCTTCGGATTGCAGTACGCGCCCAGGTTGAACTGGCCGGCGCCGGTCTTGTCGTCCGGGCAGGCCATCAGCGCGGTCAGCGCGTTGTGCGAGTCGTAGGTGGTCGGGGTCCAGCCCAGCATGTAGAAGCTGGTGTCGCGGCGCAGCACCTTGGGGAAGTAAGTGCCCTTGGTCTCCGCCGCGAGGTTGATCTTGACGCCGATCTTCGCCAGGTTCGCCGCCACGCTCTGGCAGATCTGGCCGTCGTTCACGTAGCGGTCGTTCGGGCAGTTCATGGTCACTTCGAAGCCGCTCGGATAGCCGGCGTCGGCCAGCAGCTTCTTGGCGCCTTCGACATCGAGCGGCAGGCGTTTGTCCTGGGCTTCGGTCCAGCCGTTGATGCCGGGGCCGACCATCAGCCCGGTCGGGCGCGAAGCGCCGCGCATCACGGTGCGCTGGATGCCGACGATGTCGATGGCCTGGTAGAAGGCCTGGCGCACGCGCTTGTCCTTGAACGGGTTCTTGCCCTTCACGTTCGAGTAGAGCAGTTCGTCGCGCTTCTGGTCCATGCCAAGGAAGATCGTGCGCAGCTCGGGGCCGGCGATGACGCGCGCCGTCGGGCTGGCGTTGACTCGCGCGATATCCTGCACCGGCACGGGTTCCATCACGTCGACTTCGCCCGAGATCAGCGCGGCGACGCGGGTGGCCGGATTGGCGATCGGCGTGAAGATGATCTCTTGCGCGTTGCCTTCGATCTTGCCCCAGTAGGTCGGATTGCGCGTGAAGACCGTGCGCACGTTCGGCTGGCGCTCGCGCACGCGGTACGGGCCGGTGCCGTTGGCCTTGAAGGAGGCTGTGTTCTCGATGCCCTTGCGGCGGTCCACTGGCGTGACGGCCTTGTTTTCCTCGCACCATTTCTTGCTCATGATCATGAGCTGCGTGATCACGTCGGGGAGGATCGGGAACGGACCCTTGGTCTCGATCTCGATGGTGTGCGAGTCGACCTTGCGCACTTCCTTGATGTCGGTGGTGTTGGACTTCATGTCCGAGCCGTCGCCCGATGCGCGCGCGAAGCTGAAGAGAACGTCGTCGGCGGTGAACGGCGTGCCGTCGTGGAACTGCACGTTCTTGCGCAATTCGAAGCGCCACACGGTAGGCGAGGTTTGCTTCCAGCTCGTGGCAAGCAGCGGCGCGACGCTCAGATCCTTGTTGCGCCCGACCAGCGTTTCATACACGTTGGCGGTGGTGCTCAGCTGCAGCGATTCGTTGAGCGAGTGCGGGTCGAGCGACAGCGCGTCACCCTGGTTTGCAACACGGATGGTCTGCGCGCCGGCGACCATGCTGACGGCGCCCAGCGCGCACAGAACGGCGGCCGCGGCCACATTTTTCTTGAAACTCATGGGAACACTCCTCGGGTTGGAATCAAACACATCACGTCGCCGCGGTGGCGGCGGCTTTCTCTGGCCGCGCACCGCGGGTAGCGGAAAGCGGCATGCCCTGCTCGATCAGGCCCGCATGCAATGCGGCACCGAGCGGCAGGATCTCGTCGTTGAAGTCGTAGCGGCTGTTGTGCAGGAAGGCGCCTTCGCGCACGTCCTGCCCGATGCGCAGGTAAGCGCCCGCTTTTTTCTGCAGCATGAAGGAGAAATCTTCGGCGCCCATGCTGGGCTCCATGCTGCGCTCGACGTTCTTTGCGCCGACCAGCGACTCGGCCACGTCGGCCGCAAACATGGCCTCGGGCGCGGTATTGATGGTGGCCGGGTAGATGCGCTCGTACTTGATCGTGGCGGTTGCACCGAAGCCGCCGGCGATGGCCGTGCACAGTTCGGTCAGGCGCTGCTCGACCTGCGCCTGCACGCGTGCGCTGAAGGTGCGCACCGTGCCGACCAGCGCGGCCTCGCCGGGCACAACGCTCATCGCGCCGAGGTCACCGGCCTGCATCGCGCAAATGCTGACGACGGCCGCATCGATCGGGCGCACGTTGCGCGAAACGATGGTCTGGGCCGCGGTGATGATGTGCGCCGCGACGATCACGGGGTCGATGGTCTGGTAGGCATGCGCCCCGTGGCCGCCCTTGCCCTTGATCTCGATGGTCACGCGATCGGCCGCGGCCATCATCGCGCCGCGGTTGATGCCCACGGTGCCGGCCGGCATGGCGGGCCAGTTGTGCATCGCGTAGACGGCATTGACGGGGAAGCGGTCGAACAGGCCGTCCTCGATCATCACGCGTGCACCGGCGAAGCCTTCTTCGCCCGGCTGAAAAATGAGCACGGCGGTGCCGTCGAAATCGCGCGTCTCGGCCAGGTAGCGCGCGGCACCGACCAGCATGGCGGTGTGGCCGTCGTGGCCGCAGCCGTGCATCAGGCCGTCGCTGGCGGAGCGCCAGCCGAAGTCGTTGTCCTCGCGCATCGGCAGCGCGTCCATGTCGGCACGCAGGCCGATCATGCGGCCGCTGGCGGTCGAACGGCCGCGGATGACGCCGACCACCCCCGTCTTGCCGATGCCTTCGTGAATCTCGTCGACGCCGCAGGCGCGCAAGGCCTCGCGCACGCGGCCGGATGTGTAGACCTCTTCGAAGCCGAGTTCGGGGTGTGCGTGCAGGTCGCGGCGAAAGGCGGTGATCTCGGGGTAGAAGTTCGCGATGTGCGCGAACGCGCGTCCGGAAGCCTTGAGGCGGGGGGCCGTGGATGTGGTTGCCGTCATGATGTCAATGACCTCCCGCCTTGCCCACGCGCAGCCGCGGATCGACCACGAAATACAGCAGGTCGACCACGAGGTTGATCACCACGAAGATCAAGGCAATGAGACACAGGTAGGCCGCCATCACCGGGATGTCGGCGAAGGTCACGGCCTGGATGAACAGCAGGCCCATGCCGGGCCACTGGAACACCGACTCGGTGATGATGGCAAAGGCAATCAGGCCACCGAGCTGCAGGCCGGTGATGGTCATCACCGGCACCAGCGTGTTCTTGAGCGCATGGCCGAAGTGGATGGCGCGGTTCGACAGGCCTCGTGCGCGCGCGAACTTGATGTAGTCGGTGCGCAGCACCTCAAGCATCTCGGCGCGCACCAGCCGCATGATCAGCGTCAGCTGGAAGATCGCCAGCGTCACCGCCGGCAGCACGATGTGGTGCCAGCCGTCGGCGCTGAAGAGGCCGCTGGTCCACCAGCCGAACTTCACGGTCTCGCCGCGGCCGAAGCTCGGGAACCAGCCCAGCGTGACCGCGAAGACGAGGATCAGCAGGATGCCGATCAGGAAGGTCGGCAGCGAAACGCCGAGCAGCGACACGGTCATGAATACCTGGCTCATGAAGGTGCCGCGGCGCAGCGCGGTGTACACGCCCATCGGAATGCCGATGAACAGTGCCAGCACCGCCGCCACGAGTGCCAGTTCGAGCGTGGCGGGAAAGCGTTCGCCGATCAACCGCGATACCTTCGCGCCCTGGCGCAGGCTCAGGCCGAACTCGCCTTGTGCAGCGTTGACAAGAAAGTGCCAGAACTGCACGAAGAAGGGTTGGTCGAGCCCCAATGCGGAGCGCAGCTCGCGGATCTGTTCGGGCTTGGCGTCCTGCCCCAGCAGGAACACGACTGGGTCGCCAACATATTGAAAGAGGAGGAAGGCGATGAAGGCGACCGCGATCATCACGATCACGGCCTGGATCAAACGGCGCAATACAAAAGCGATCATTCAGCAAACAAAGTGAACGGGCATGCTAGCAGTGCAAGGTGCGTGCCCGCACGGTGATTCCCCGGGGGTGCACGCAGATGGTGCTCTTTGCCAACATGATTCGCGATGATCGAGCCCGAACGAAAAAAGCCACTCGACTTACATCGAGTGGCTTTTGAGCTTTTGATTCGAAGCTGGCTTACGCCAGCGTCAAATTAGAAAGCGTGACGGATACCGAAGTCGTAGCCGGTGGAGCTCTTCGGGGTGAAGACGCCAGCTGCGTTGTTGTAGAAGGCCGGGCCGCCAACCGTGTAGCCAGCGCCGTTCTTGTTGCTGACACGAGCGATCGTAGCGTACAGAGCCGTGCGCTTCGACAGGTTGTGCACGTAGCCCAGAGCGATCTTGTTGGCCTTGGGATCAGGCGTATTCAGAGCGAACGGGTTGTTCGGCAGGTTCTGGTCCAGCTTGACGTGCGACCACGAAGCGCGGATCAGGCCAGCGCCGACCGGCACGGTCACGCCGAGCAGGTAGCCGGTCAGATCGATGTCGGGACGGCCGCCAGCCAGCGGGGTCACTTCGTAGTCGATCTTGTTCTTGGCCTTCGACACTTCACCGAACAGCTTCACGGGACCGAAGTCATACGAAGCGCCCAGGTTCAGGGTGTTGACCTTGGTGGTCGTGCCGACGTAGTAGTCGTCGCCAACGGTGCTGCTGCCATAAGCCAGCGCAACGTCCAGAGGACCGTTTGCGTAGCCGAAGCGGCCACCGATGTAACGGCCTTGGCGCTGGCTGTTGAGCACGTTAGGCGTGAAGATGCCCGAGTCGTACTTGGTCTTCTCTGCCAGGGCGTATTGCACTTGGCCGTAGAAACCACCCAGGTTCGGCGGCAGGAAGTAGCCGATCGAGTTGCTGGCGCGAACGTAGTTGCTGCTGCCCACGTTGGTGAACGCACCGGTCGAAGCTGCGGGCGTACCGAAGCCACCGAAGGCGGTGTTGGCCGTCGAAACCAGGTTGGTGCCAACGCCGTTGGTGCCGAACGGATCGAACACGGTGTCGTTCCAGAACGTCGGGGTGTAGTCACGACCCAGGCGGACTTCACCGAAACCACCCGACAGGCTCACGGTCGAACGACGAGCGAACGTCGCGATACCTTGCTGGCCGTCGTCATTGGAGATCGGAGCTTCGAGCCAGAAGCTGGCTGCCAGGCCACCGCCCAGGTCTTCCGTGCCACGGAAGCCGATGCGGCTCGAGTTGTAACCCGAGTTAGCCAGTTCGCGACGGCTGGTCTTGACCGAACCTTGGTTCAGGTAGACGGGGATACCGAAAGCGTTGGGGAACACGGTCGCGCGGTTGTCGCGGGCGGTGTTCGAGTAGCCGCTGATCGACGCGTCGACCACACCAAACAGCGTGACGGACGACTGAGCCGAGGCAACACCGGCAACAGCCAGGGCAGCCAGAGCAACTAGAGATTTTTTCATTGCAAGTTTCTCCAAGGTTAAACATAGGGCTCCGGTGCGAAGGGCTCACCGTGACTGGCACTTTTGTGCTCCCACCGGACCCCGGGCCAACCTCCTTTTGGGAAGTTGATGCTATTGCACCAGAGCCGATGCGGCAGGGCAAAACAATTCGCCCGAAATCTTGGATGGCCCGCGCGTTTCGTTGCACGCCTGCAACAAAGGACTTAGGCCTTGGCACACACCACCATGTGAAATGTGACAAGGCTTCCGCATGGCATTTCGCATGTGCGTTCAAATAGGCGCATGAAACTCATGACCGACTCCGTCCTGGCCGCGGCAGACGCGGCGTTGCGCACCCTTTTCGCGCGCCCCCATGCCACGCGGGCGACGCCCACCCCCTCATTGGCGCCCAGCGAATTGAGTGAAGCGGAACGCCGGGAGGCCGGCGCGCTGATGCGGGTGAACCACGTCGGCGAAGTCTGTGCACAGGCGCTTTACACGGCCCAGGCGGCCGTGGCGCGCGACCCTGCGCTGCGCGCCCATTTCATCGAGGCGGCGCACGAGGAAACCGATCATCTGGCCTGGACCCGACAGCGTCTGGACGAACTGGGCGCACGCCCGTCGCTCCTGAATCCTCTCTGGTATGCGGGCGCCTTCGGGTTCGGCTTGGTTGCGGGCCGTCTCGGGGACCCGCTGAGCCTGGGGTTCGTTGCGGAAACCGAGCGTCAGGTAGAAGCCCACCTGGAAAGCCACCTTGGCCGCCTCCCGCCCGCAGACAGCGCCTCCAAGGCAGTGGTCGAGCAGATGAAGCTCGACGAAGCCCGCCACGCGTCACAGGCTGTCGACGCCGGCGCAGCGGAACTCCCCGCGCCAGCCAAGGCCCTGATGCGTGTGGCTTCCCGCGTGATGACCACGGTAGCGCACCGCATCTAGGCCATTCGCTCAAGTTTCGATCAGATCGAAACTGGTAGTGATCTCGGCAGTCTTCGCCAGCATGATGCTGGCAGAGCAGTAGGTTTCGTGGCTCAGTGCAATTGCGCGTTCCACGGCGGAGGCCGGAATTCCCTTGCCCGCCACAGTGAAGTGCATATGGATCTTCGTAAAGACCTTGGGATCCTTTTCCGCGCGCTCGCTGGTGAGCTTGACGCTGCAGCGCTCGACGCGATGGCGTCCGCGCTTCAGTATCAGCACGACGTCGTAGGCGGTGCATCCGCCGGTGCCGGCAAGAACGGTCTCCATCGGCCGCGCGGCGAGGTTCTGCCCGCCGTTCTCGGGTTTCGCGGCATCGGGGGCGCCGTCCATCATCAGGACGTGGCCGCTGCCTGTCTCGGCAACGAAGCCCATGGCCGATCGCGTGCCTGCGTCGCCGGTCCAACTCACTGTGCATTCCATGGTTTTCGGGGTTCCAAGTCTGAGATGCCGGGCAAAAATACACGCCGGCCTCCCTTTGTGTGTGGGAAAAGCATCACTCGCTTGTTGCAACGCAACAAACAATAGATATACTTTATTTCATTGCGCACTTGGTTGTGCGCACCCAGTTGTCTCCTCCACCCTTCCAATTGGTGGATTTAGCCCCGAGCTGCAAAGCTCGGGGCTTTTTTCTTTTCAGCCCCTGGCCGGCTCGGCGCCACTCTAGTTTTCGCGCCGAAAGGGTAGTTGCTCTGGCTGCCCTGGCTGTTGCCGGTGTTGCCTCGGCCCAATCGTCCGTCACGCTGTTTGGTGTGGTCGACGCGTCGATCAGCGGCTACTCGAACAGCTCACGCGACCTGAACAACGGCGTGACGTACAACGCCCTCGGCTTCCCAGTCGCTTACAACCCGTTCTACCTGAACCAGGGCAGCGTCAGGGTCAGCCGCCGCGAACTGGCCAACTCGGCCTACAACTCCAGCAAACTGGGCTTCCGTGGCACGGAAGACCTCGGCGGCGGCCTGGCGGCCAGCTTCTGGCTCGAAGCTCCGATCAAGAACGACGACGGCTCGGAAGGTGTTGCAACCTTCTCTCGCCGTTCGACCGTGAGCCTGTCGGGCGGTTTCGGTGAAGTCCGCCTCGGCCGCGACTACACCCCGACGTTCTGGAACAACAGCGTGTTCGACCCGTTCGGCGCCAGCGGCGTCGGCACCAACCTGATCCAAACGGCCACCGGCGCTTTTGGCAACCCGACCCGCACCGGCAATTCCATCGGCTACTTCCTGCCGTCGAACCTGGGTGGTTTCTATGGCCAATTGCAGTACGCCTTCCATGAGAAGGACAAGTACAGCCCTGGCTTGGCTACGCCTCATGCGGCTAACAATTCGCGCACCGGTCGCTATGTCGGTGGACGTTTCGGCTACGCAAACGGCCCCCTGGACGTTGCAGCCGCCTACGGCAGCAGCACCGTGGGCGACGACTACTACGCCGGCACGACCACCAAGGTCAACACCTTCAACCTCGGCGCTTCGTATGACTTCGGCCCCGTGAAGCTCTTCGGCGAATTGTCTCGAGCCAAGCGGAAGACCGATATCGACGGCGACTTCTTCGTCCGGCCGGCTGCGATGGCATCGGACAAGCTCAACGGCTGGCTGGTGGGTGTGACGGCCCCCGTGGGTGCCGGCCTGATTCGTGCATCGTATTCGGCCGTGAAGTACAAGACGGACGATAACAATCCGTACTTCGACACACCGGACAAGAAGGCCAACAAGCTGGCACTCGGCTACGTGCACAACCTGTCGAAGCGCACGGCCCTGTACGCAACGATCGCTCGTGTCAGCAACAAGAACGGTGCTGGCTACACGGTTGGCGGCCCGGTCTTCTACAACAACGCAGCCAACGTCTTCACCCCGAAGACCTCGACCGGCTACGACTTCGGCATTCGCCACGCCTTTTGACAGAGTCTGATCCCGATGCTGGCAGCAGCCAGTTCGAGTCAATTCAGTGTCAAGCCGCCCAGCTCATGCCGGGCGGTTTTTTTGCTTTTCTTCTCAACTCGCGCGGCCGCGTCTGCTTTGCAGCAGCCCCACATTCATTTCTCCGCTCAGAACCGAAGCGTAGAAACGTTCAACCATGTTGACGCTCGTTCGCGCATTGCGTGCCAAGGTCAGCATGTCGATTCCCTGGCCGTACAACAGCCGCAGCGTGATGGCGGTATGGCGCAGGCAGTAGAGCGTCCTCGACTGACCCAGCGGTCCTTTTTCAAGGCCGCTCTCCTCGAGCACCCAATGGAAAAGAAAGTTGAGCACGGCCAGCGCGTGCTCGCGGTTCTTCAACTGCGGCAGGAAGAGATAGTCGTCCGCCGCGCCGAAGCCATGTTCGCGGCGATGAGCGAGCAAGCATTCGTAGACCCGCACCGCCGGCCGCAGGCTCACGATCGGCTGGCTGTGCCGCTTGGTCTCCGGCAGGTTCATGCGCAAATAGACGTGCTTGCTCCGAACGATCTCGATGTGCTTGTGCTTCATGAGCTTGATGTCGCTCGGACGCACGAAGGTATTCACCATCCAGCGGATCAGCCAGGGCAGCTCGTCGGGCATGGCGAGCAGTTCGCGCGCAATCCAGAAGCGTTCGCCGGCCGCAAGCTGGTCGAGCACCGGATGCGCGTGCCCGCGCAAGCTGCGCGCGGTCCTGGTGATCGCCCGGTACTCCGCAACGCTGAAGCTGCCGCGCGGCTGGCTGCGCACCTTGACCTTCGGAAATGCGGGCACATCGCGAAGCACGCCGATGTGCACGCCATGCATCACCACTTTGCGCAAAAGCACGAGGTACTGCGCAATCGTCGTGCTGCTGAAGCCCCGTTCTCCGAGGCGATCGATCAAGCGTTGTGCGTCGGACGTTGCAAACGACTGCGCCGGCACATCACCCAGCAGCGGAACGATGTGCGCACGCAATCTGTTGCCCATCACCTGCCACGTGGGGCGGCCGATTTCGTTTCGCCGAACCCGCGCAGCCTCGGCCTGCATCAACCCTTTCGAAAGATCACTGACAGAAATTGATAACAGATTTTTTTCAATTGTGAACTGATTGGCGGCTGCCGGAGCCGGTGGACAGGTGCGTCCAAAAAAACCTGAATCATTTGCGGCTGGAGCGTTGCTGAAGAGGTTTATGACATTTGTGTCCATGTCATGCCCGCATGCAATCCCGATGCCTCTTATCATCGACAGTTAGCAAATGAAAACTCCCTTGGAAAAAACCGTGCGCAATGCACCTGTTAATCCGGCGCTGACGCCCGCCGACTATCTCAGAAAAATTCTCAACGCCCGGGTCTACGACGTTGCCGTCGAGTCCGCACTTGAGAAAGCGCGCGCGCTCAGCGAACGGCTGGGCAACACCGTGCTGCTCAAGCGCGAAGACCAGCAGCCGGTCTTCAGCTTCAAGCTGCGCGGCGCCTATAACAAGATGGCGCACCTGAGTGCTGCGCAATTGGCGAGCGGCGTTATTTGCGCATCGGCCGGCAATCACGCGCAAGGCGTTGCATTGGGTGCACGCAAGCTCGGCACGCGCGCGGTGATCGTGATGCCGGTGACCACGCCCAAATTGAAGATCGATGCGGTGCGCGGCTTCGGCGGCGAAATCGTGCTGCACGGCGACAGCTATTCGGATGCCTATCTGCACGCGCTCGAATTGCAGGCACAGCAAAACCTGACCTTCGTTCATCCCTTCGATGACCCCGACGTCATTGCCGGCCAGGGCACCATCGCAATGGAAATCCTGCGACAGCACCAGGGCCCGCTCGATGCCGTGTTCGTCGCGATCGGCGGAGGCGGCCTGATCTCCGGCGTGGCCAACTACATCAAGGCCGTGCGTCCCGAGATCAAGGTGATCGGCGTGCAGATGAACGACTCCGACGCGATGATGCAATCGGTCGCCGCGCACCAGCGCGTGAACCTGCCCGACGTCGGCCTGTTCTCGGACGGCACGGCCGTCAAGCTGGTCGGCGAGGAAACCTTCCGCATCGCCAGCGAACTGGTCGACGAATACATCGCGGTCGACACCGATGCCGTGTGCGCCGCCATCAAGGACGTCTTCGTGGACACGCGCAGCATCGTCGAACCGGCGGGTGCATTGGCGGTCGCGGCCATCAAAGAGTACGTTGCGCAGCACGGCCGCCACGGCGAGACCTACGCGGCCATCCTGTGCGGCGCCAACATGAACTTCGACCGGCTGCGTTTCGTCGCGGAGCGCGCCGAGGTCGGCGAAGAACGCGAGGCGCTGTTCGCCGTCACCATTCCCGAGGAGCGCGGCAGCTTCCGCCGCTTCTGCGAACTGGTCGGCGAGATGCCCGCGAGCGATGCCGAAGCTGCGTTGGGCGGCGCTGGCGCACCGCGCAACGTGACCGAGTTCAACTACCGCATCAGCGACGCGGCCAAGGCGCACGTGTTCGTCGGCCTCACGACCTCGGCGCGCGGAGAGTCGGCCGTCATCGCACGGACCTTCAACGAGCACGGCTTCGACGCGCTCGACCTCACGCACGACGAACTCGCGAAGGAACATCTACGGCACCTCGTGGGCGGACGCACCGGCCTTGCGCACGACGAGCGCCTGCTGCGCTTCGTGTTTCCCGAGCGTCCCGGTGCGCTGCTCAAGTTCCTGAGCCTGATGCGGCCGAACTGGAACATCAGCCTGTTCCACTACCGCAACCAGGGCGCCGACTATGGCCGCATCCTCGTGGGCCTGCAGGTGCCGTCCGGCGAAGCCACCGAGTTCGACGCCTTCCTCGAAACGCTAGGCTATCCCTACGTCGAGGAAACGGCCAACCCCGCGTACCGCCTGTTCCTGCAGGCCTGAAAAAGCTACTGCGCGGGCGCCTGCTGCGGCGGCGCCATCGCTGCAGGCTGCTGCAGCGGGCCAACCGGCTGCTGTGGCTGCTGCTGCAATTGCGGTGGGGCCACCACGGCCGGCATCGTCGCGGGCAGAGGCCCGGCCGGCAGAGCCATCGGCACCGCCGGCAACCCCGGGCTGGAAACGCTGATCGGCGCACGCACCGGCAGTTGCAGCGTGAATGCCGCCGCCCCGTCGGCCCGTGCGCCGATGGTCGCCGAGCGCAGGCCCACCGACTGCAGCACATAGTTGTCGCCGACCGCCGAGCCGACACGGAACGGCCGCGGCGGCTTGCCGTCGATGGAGATCAGCGCGGCGCCCTGCTGCGAAGGGTCTGCCACCACGCCCGACAGGGCGAAACGGCTGGCCGCCTCGGGCGCCACCGCTGCCGTACGGGACGCGGGCAGCACGCCCAGCAGCCGTGCCACCGAATCCGAATCGGCCGCCACCGAAGGCCGCGGCATCGTCGCCGCCGCTGCCACGGCCTGCGCCGGCGAAGCCAGGCGCAGCGCCCAGAACACGGCAGCGCCGGCCGCCAACGCCCAAAGCCCGGTCGTAGCAAGTGGGGCATGCCAGCGGGCGGCGGAGTAAGGACTTGTCATGGGCGCGGATTATCATGCAGCGCGCCTTCCGAATCATGTCCGCCCAACCTATGAACAAACTCCTTCGAGCCGCCACCCGCACCGCCCAACGCGGCTTCACGCTGATCGAATTGATGGTGGTGCTGGTCATCATCGGCGTGCTGGCGGCGCTGATCGTGCCGAACGTGATCGAGCGCGCCGACGACGCGCGCGTGACGGCCGCCCGGACCGACATCAACAACCTGATGCAGGCGCTCAAGCTCTACCGCCTGGACAACCAGCGCTACCCCACCGCCGAGCAGGGACTGCAGGCGCTGCTCACGCGTCCGACCACGGGCCCCGCTGCCCCCAACTGGAAGCCTTACGTGGAGAAGCTGCCCAACGACCCCTGGGGCCATCCGTACCAGTACATGAACCCGGGCATCAAGGGCGAGATCGACGTGCTCTCTTTCGGCGCCGACGGCCAGAGCGGCGGCGAGGGCAAGAATGCCGACATCGGCAGCTGGCAATAGCGGCACTGGCGCGCCGCGCCGCAACCGGTTCCCACGCCGCCACACCCGCCCGGCCTGCGGCTTCACGCTGCTGGAGCTGATCGTGGTGATCGCCATCATCGCGATGGCCACTGCCGCCGTGAGCTTCGCGATTCGCGACACCAGCGCCGCCAAGCTCGACAGCGAGGCCGACCGGCTCGCCGCCCTGCTCGAATCGGCCCGTGCCCAATCGCGCGCCAGCGGCATCGTGGTGAGGTGGCGGCCAGTCGAAGGCAGCTTCGTGTTCGACGGCCTTCCGCCGGGTGCGCTGCCCAGCGGATGGGCCGCCGAGGGCATCACCGCACAGGCCGAGCTTTCCAACGGCACGCCGGTTCCGGCGCTGCAACTCGGGCCCGATCCGATCATTGCGGCGCAGCAGGTCATGCTCCATTCCGCCGGACCGCCCGCACGCGCGCTGCGCATCGCGACCGACGGGGTTCGCCCCTTCACCGTCTCGGCGGTGCAATGAGCTCGCGGCACCCTGCTTCGTCCCCGCGCGCAGGCGGCTTCACGCTGATCGAAGTGCTGATCGCGCTCGGCATCGTCGCGCTGGCACTGGCCGCGGGTTCGCAGGCCACCATGTCGCTCACGCGCAATGCGCAGCGCCAGTCCAACCTCGTGCTGGCCGACCTGTGCGCCGAGAACGAACTCGCCAAGGCTCGCCTCTCGCGGCAGATGCCGGCGATCGGCGACTCCGGGTCGATCTGCCTGCAGGCCGGCGTCACGTTCAACGTGACGACCTCGACCGTCGCCACGCTGAACCCGAATTTCCGCCGTGTCGACGTGCAGGTGCGCGACGAAGCCGACGCGCCGATCCTGCGCATCTCCACCGTGGTGGGCCGCTACTGATGCAACGCGCCAAAGCCACCGCACCGCGCGGCTTCACGCTGATCGAGCTGCTCGTTGCCATCGCCGTGATGGCGCTGCTCTCGCTCGTGAGCTGGCGCGGGCTCGACAGCATGTCGCGCGCCACCCTGCAGAACCAGCAGCGCGCCGACGCCGTCCTCACGCTGCAGGCCACGCTCGCGCAGTGGGGCGCCGACCTCGATGCCGTGACCCCGCTCGCGCAGACCCGTCCGATCGACTGGGACGGCCGCGCGCTGCGGCTCACGCGCCGCGGCAGCGACGATGCGGCGCCATCGGTGCAGGTGGTGGCCTGGACGCTGAAGTCCGGCCCCGACGGCGTGCGCTGGCGGCGCTGGCAGTCGCAGCCCTTCACCACGCGCGGCGATTGGCAGCAGGCCTGGAACCTCGCGGCCGCCTGGGCGCAGGACGGCGGCTCGGGTTCGGGCGGCTACAACGACGTGCCGCTGGTGCCGGCCAGCAGCTGGCAGCTCTACTACTTCCGCGACAACGTCTGGGCGCCTGCCGGCCAGTTGCCCACCGCCGCGCCCAACCCCAGCAACCCCGCGGGCCCCGTCGTCGCCATGCCGGACGGTGTGCGCCTCGTCATCACGCTGCCGCCCGGCGACGGCCTCGCGGGCACGCTCACGCGCGACTGGGTCAGGCCGACCGTGGGGGCGCCGAAATCGTCATGACGGCAGCGAACAAGAAAAAGCACCAGGCCGGCGCCGCCCTGCTCGCCGCGATGCTGACCGTGATGCTGGTGGCCACCTTCGCCGCCGCGGCACTGTGGCAGCAATGGCGCTCTGCCGAAGTCGAAGGCGCCGAGCGCGCACGCGTGCAGGCCGCCTGGGTGCTGGTCGGCGCGCTCGACTGGTCGCGCCTGATCCTCGGCGAAGACGGCCGCACCGGCGGCCCCGACCACCTGGCGGAGCCCTGGGCCGTACCGCTCGAGGAAGCACGGCTCACGAGCTTCCTGTCCGCCGACAAGAACGTGTCGAGCGACAGCCTCGAAGGGTTGCCCGACGCCTTTCTCTCGGGCCGCATCGTCGACGCGCAGTCCAAGCTCAACGTGCTCTCGCTGGTCGACAACGGCAAGCCGGTGCCCGCGAGCGTTGCCACCTTCACCCGGTTGTTCAACCTGCTGGGCCTGCCGGCGTCGGAGTTGAGCCAGATGACCACAGGCCTCGCGGCGGCCCTTGCCATGGGCACCGCGACCGACGGCAGCAGCGGCGATTCCGGCGCCGCGCCGCTGATGCCGCAACAGGTCTCGCAACTGGTGTGGGTCGGCCTGTCGTCCTCGACCGCCGCCGCGCTCGAACCGTACGTGACGATCCTGCCGGTGAAGACCACGCTCAACCTCAACACCGCGAGCGCCGAGGCCATCAGCGCCAGCATGGAGTCGCTCAACATCGCCAGCGCGCGCCAGCTGGTGGAGCGCCGCGCGCGCGCCTTCTTCAAGGACATCGCCGCCGCCAACGCCGCGCTGCCCAGCGGCAGCGCGCCCTTCAACGCGGCGCAGCACGGCGTGGGCACGCAGTATTTCGAGGTCTACGGCAAGCTGCGGCTCGACCGCACCTACGTCGAGGAGCGCTCGCTTCTACAGCGCAGCGGTGTCACGGTGACGACGATCTGGCGCACCCGCGGCGCCGGCGCAACGAACACCCCGGTCAAACCCTGATTTCAATGCACTACTTGTAGACAAAAAGCCTTCCGACACGCGTCACACCTGCGCGACACGCTATCGAAACAAGAGCACCAACCTGTCGGCCCCCACCTACAATCACCGGCTTTTCCAAGACCCACATGACCCCCCTGCTGCTCATTGCCTCCCTCCCTCCGGCCGATGCCGCGGGCGAGTACGACTGGGCCCAGGCAGGCGACGACGGCATTGCGTTGCGCAGCCAGGGCCGCGCGTTGCTGGCCCTGCTGCCCTCGGGCGCGGAGGTCATGCTCGGCATTCCTTCCGCCGCGCTCTCGTGGCACCGCGTCACGCTGCCCAAGGGCAGCATGGGCAGCGCATCGAAGCTGCGCGCGGTGCTCGACGGCCTGCTCGAAGAACACCTGCTCGACGAACCCGAGGTCCTGCACTTCGCGCTCGAACCCGACGCCAAGGCCGGCGCGCCCGTGTGGGTTGCGGCCTGCAACCGCATCTGGCTGCGCAGCGTCGTGCAAGGGCTCGAAGCAGCCGGCCGGCGCGTGGTGCGCATCGTTCCCGAATTCGCGCCGCAGCCGGCCGACGGCCCGCCGCTGCTGCTGGTCACGGGCGAGCCCGAGGCGCCGCAGCTCACGGTGTGCGATGCCGACGGCGTGGTCTCGCTGCCGCTGGCCGGCGCGGGGCTGGCGCTGTCTGGCGGCCTGCCGCTGGACACCGCCGTCATCACCACCGAGCCCGCCGTGGCCGAAGCAGCCGAGCAGTTGCTCGAACGCCGCGTGCCCATCGTTCAATCGCCACAGCGCTGGCTGCAGGCCGCGCGCACGCCCTGGGAGCTCGCACAGTTCGACCTCGCCGCGACCGGCCGCGCGCGCGCCGGCAAGAAATTCGCGTCGGTCCTGCAAACACTGCGCTATGCGCCCGAGTGGCGCGCCGCGCGCTGGGGCGTTGTCGTGTTGCTGCTCACCCAATTGATCGGCCTCAACGCCTGGGCCTGGAAGGAGCGCAATGCGCTCGAATCGAAACGCCAGGCCGCCAAGACCATGCTGACCCAGACCTTCCCCTCGGTGAAGATCGTGGTCGACGCGCCGCTTCAGATGCAGCGCGAAGTCGCCGCGCTGCAGCAGGCCGTGGGCGACGTGGCGGGCAGCGACTTCGAACCCATGGTCGGCGCGCTCGCCGCCGCCCTCCCGCCCGGCAAGGTGCCGAGCGCCGTCGACTTCAGCGCCGGCCAATTGCGCCTGCGCGGCCTCGGGCTGCAGCCCTCGGAGGTGTCGCAGATCACCCATGCCATGGCGCCGCGCGGCTACAACGTGCGCACCGAAGGCGACCTGCTGCTCGTGCAGGCACAGGCCGAGGCCGCCCGATGAATTTCAGCGAACAGCTCAAGGCCCGCTGGGCCACCCTCGAAGCGCGCGAGCGCCGCATGGTCGCCGCCGCCGCCGCGCTCGTGGCGCTGGCATTGCTGTGGTGGATCGTGCTCGCGCCCGCGCTGCGCACACTGGCCGCGGCACCGGCCGAACACGCGCAGCTCGACGCGCAGCTGCAGCAGATGGCCACCCTGCAGGACCGCGCGAAGGCGCTGCAGTCGCAGCCGCGCCTGAACCGCGATGACGCGCTGCGCGCGCTCGAGGCCTCGGTGCGCGACAGCCTCGGCGCCGGCAACGCGCAGCTCATGACGGCCGGCGGCGACGGCGCCGCCACCGTCTCGCTGCGCGCGGCGCCCGCGGCCAGCGTCGCCCAATGGCTCGGCCAGGCCCGCGGCAACGCGCATGCAGTGCCGCGCGAAGTCCACCTGACGCGCGCCCCCGCCGCCGCGCCACCGCCGCCATCCGGTGGCAAGGATGCGCCGACGACGCCGCAGGTCCGCTGGGACGGCACCATCGTCATGGCGCTGCCCGCGGCACGATGAGCAGCAACAGCAAGCCCGCATGCTGACCCGCCCCCCGATCTCCGAACCCAGGCCGCGCCGCGGCTGGCGCTGGGCCCTGCTCGGCCTCGCGATGGGCGCGCTGCTGGCGGTGGCGCTGTTCGCGCCGGCGCGCTGGCTGTCGGCGGCATTGTCGAACTGGAGCCATGGCCGCCTCGTGCTGGCCAACCCGCGCGGCACCGTCTGGAACGGCACGGCCGCGGTGGTGCTCGCCAGCGGCGCCGGCGGCACCCAGGCGGTGTCGCTGCCCGGCCTGCTGCACTGGCGCATGCGCCCGGGCTGGAGCGGCATTTCCGCCAGCCTCGACCTGCCCTGCTGCGCCGAGCAGCCGCTCGAACTCAAGGCCAGCCCGCGCGCCGGGGGCATGCAGCTGGCATGGCAGGACAGCCGCTCGCGCTGGCCCGCCACCCTGCTCACCGGCCTGGGTGCGCCCTGGAACACGCTCAAGCTCGAAGGTGCGCTCGATCTCTCCACCAAGGCCTTCTCGATGCAGTGGGACGGGCCGGCGCTGCGCATCGCCGGGCAGGCCACGCTCGACGCGACCGACGTCTCCTCCAGCCTGTCGACCCTGCGGCCGATGGGCAGCTACCGGCTCACGCTCGAAGGCGGCTCCCGTCCCACGCTGCTGCTGAGCACGCGCGAGGGCAGCCTCGAACTGAACGGCAGCGGCAGCTGGAGCGGCACGTCCTTCCGCTTCAACGGCGAAGCCAGTGCCGCACCCGGCCGCGAAGACGCGCTTTCCAATTTGTTGAACATCATCGGACGGCGCGTCAACGCACGTTCGATCATCACCCTGGGTTGACCCTCATGATGAAGCCACTGTTTTCGACCGGCACCGTCGCACTCGCCGTGCGCGTGCTGATCGCCGCCACGTTCCTGCAAGGCGCGCCCGCCGCGTTCGCGCAGACCGGCGACGCGCCGCGCCGCGGCGAGCCGATCACGCTGAACTTCGCCAATGCCGACATCGAGGCCGTGGCCCGCACCATGGCGGTGGTCACGGGCCGCGACGTGGTGGTCGACCCGCGCGTCAAGGGCACGATGAACCTGGTCACCGACCGCGCGATCCAGCCGGCCGCCGCCTTCAACCAGTTCGCCTCGGCACTGCGCCTGCAGGGCTTCGCGGTGGTCGAGGCCGACGGCCTCTACAAGGTGGTGCCCGAGGCCGACGCCAAGCTGCAGAGCAGCACCGTCAACACCTCCATCAGCGCCACCGCGTCGAGCGGCAGCAACCAGATCGTCACGCAGATCTTCCGCCTCAACTACGAGTCGCCGAACAACCTGCTGCCGGTGCTGCGCCCGCTG